>CAYVDZ010000048.1:0-7430 GCA_964450575.1 uncultured Opitutus sp. | reverse complement strand
GTCCTCCGCGGCGCCATCCGGCAGCTTGATATCGAGGATGGTCGCGACCGTACGCATGAAGTCGGTGAGGCTGGTCGTCTGAGCGCTGGTGCTGCCGGCCTTGATCTTGCCCGGCCAGCGCGCGATAAACGGAACGCGATGACCCGCCTCATAAATATCAGCCTTGTGGCCGCGATAGATGTGACTCGGATTATGGCCCTGAGCCATCAAACCCGGAAAGTCGGCCTGCGGGGAACATCCATTATCGCTCGTGAAGATGACGAGCGTGTTGCCCGCGAGACCCTGTGACTCGAGTGCCTGTAACACCTCGCCGACGGCCCAGTCCGTCTGCAACACGAAGTCGCCGTAGGCGCCCAACCCGCTTCGCCCCTGCCATTCCTTGGTGGGAACAATCGGCGTATGCGGCGAAGCCAGCGGCAGGTAGAGGAAAAACGGCTTCCCCTGCCTGGCGTCGTTGGCGCGCTCGCGAATATATTCAACGGACTTCCGAGCCAAGTCGGGCAAGACGTTCTCCACGTCAAAACCGGGAGCGGTGGGCCCCTTGCGAACACGGCCCTGCGCGCGCCCAAGGAACATCGGAAAATCGCGATCTTCCGTCGGCAGCACGGTCACGCGATCGTTTTCAATATAGGTGTACGGAACCATGTCGAGCGACGCGCTAATGCCATAGAAATATTGAAATCCGACACTGTTCGCGCCGTTCTTAATTGGCTTGGAATAGTCCACATTGAAAACCTGTTCGCGCGACTCGATATTCAGCTCATTCAGCGCTCCCGTCCCCTGCCTGGCCCAATCCATTCCCAGGTGCCACTTCCCGATCGCCGCCGTATGGTAACCTTGCGCTTTGAGCATATCCGCGACCGTCATCCGACCCTCCTCGATCAAACGCGGACTCAGCCCGCCGAGCACCCCGCTCTTGAGTTTGGAGCGCCAGGCGTACCGTCCGGTGAGTACTCCGTAACGCGTCGGCGTACAGACTGACGAGCCGCTGTGAGCGTCGGTGAACCGCATGCCCTCGCGCGCCAGGCGATCCAGGTGCAGCGTCTTGATTTTGCTCTGCGGGTTGAACGACGACACGTCGCCGTAACCGAGATCGTCGCAAAGGATGTAGACGATATTTGGCTTATCCGCCGCCGACGCGACACCCGAGGCGGCGAGGAGCAGGATGGCACTGAACAACAGGGCACGGGTGCAAGTGAAGTCTCTCATACGATAGGAAATAACAGACAATGAATTATTGGCTACGATTACTTCAGCGCCGAAGCACTGAACCAACCCTTCTACCTCTAAACCACGACGACAACGCGAAACGAACCCTCTGCGGAATCGACGTCATCTGCGGGAAAAGGAGGAGATTAAGCGAGGTGGCTTGCAGCAATTCCCATGCACGCACGATGCCACCGAGTTTGACCAAAAGAGAACCGAGGGACAAAGAATCGTCCGGAGTCTTGCCCTCGGTTCCCGTTGTTGCCTTCGGTTAAGCGACTTGGAGCTCGAGATCGCCTCGATCAGAAGGTACCTTTGAGGCCCAAGGTCCAGAGTGAGCCGAACTCAGCACGTTGGCGGAATTGGGCTTCGGACGGGGTGCTCGGTCCCGCCGTTTCCTGATCGTCCGTCGGATCATTGAGGTTCCGCATATTGGCAAACACCGCGAGATTCTTGCTGATCGAGTATTCGCCCGTGAGGTCGATGTAGGAACGTTTCAAGCCCCAGACGTAGGTATTCGGCTCGATACTACGTCCCGTCACCAAGCCGCGACGCTGGCGTCCGATATAGTTCCAATTCAAACGCAGGTTATACTTCTCACGCGAAAGACTGATGCCCCAGCTGCCGCTCCGGGGGATGTAGCCCGCGAAGTTAGCGGCCGCGGGGCCACTCACCCGCTGCGAACTGCCGTTGGCAAAGACCTGGATGCCGCGCGCCCAGCGGGGCAGGAACGTCAAAGCCTGTTTGTAATTCACGTCGATGCCCTGGGTGCGCACCGAACTATCAAGGTTGAACTGGGTCGCGACCTCGAACGGATCGTAAATGACCGGATCCAAACCATATAACGCCAGGAACTCCGGCGTCGCATCAAACGTCGTGCTGCCGAAGAAGTTCTTGATGTCCCGCCGGAACGCGCCGACGGAAAAAAGTCCAACGCGTTGAAAATAGTATTCGAGGGTGAACTTCACGGACTCGGCGCTCCAGGCCTTGATCGCGGCGTTATTCACCACGATCCGATTGGTATTGCTCGGCTCCGATTCCGTATTCGGGAGTGTAATCCCTCCGGAATACTGATTGAAGTTGGGCCGGCCGACCGAGGTGTAGTAGGCGGCGCGGGCGATCAGGTTCTCGCGAATATTATAACTCGCATTCACGCTGGGAAAGAGCCGCAGGTACTCCTTTTCCGCACTCGCCCCGCGATCAATCAGGGTCAACCGCGCAATGCCAACCGGGTCCGTGGCGATGGTCTGCAGAGTTCCATTGGGGTTGCGAATGACGTTGCCGGCGGCATCACGCCGAAGATTAAGCGTGGGATCGTTGAGGGGTCCGCGGGCCTTGACGTTCGTCTGCTCGGCGCGGACACCTCCGACCAGCTTCAGGCGTCGGTCCACGAACGCACTATCTCCGCGCAGAAAAACGGACGAAATGGTCTCCTTCGAAATCTTTGACGCGTTGACCTGGGAACGATAGAGGGTGTTCTCGTCGAGTACGAAATAATTGGGATTGGTGCGGTACAGCTCCAGCACTTCTTCATTACTGACCCACTGCACCCGGGGAATACCGAAAAGGCCGGCGCGCTGGTAATAGTTTTCGTCGTAAACGCGGCCGGCACCATCATCGCTTCCGATCGGCGTGGTGGAGGCGCGGCCGTCTGGACCCACGAAGTTCACCGCCGTATTCACGGCGCGATTGTCACTCCGGGACACCCGGACGTCGACTCCGCCCTTGAGGGTGATGGGCCAGCGCCAGTCGAGATCACGACGCAGGTTGGCAAACGCGGTACTCTGGATATTGCGCGACGTCTGTACATTCCCGCTCGCGGTGCTGAGCGCATAGGTGTCGATATTATACGGGTCCACCGGCGCCCCCGTGACACCGTCCGTCACCGTAATCACGTTGGGGCGCAGATAGAAGATCTCGTCGAACGAAATCGTAACACCGGTCCTCCGGGCCAGCGTCGCGCCGAAGCGGTCCTTGTCGATATTGCGGAATCGGTTCTGCGCGTGCGAGGTGCCCAGGCCCGCCTCCGCCTTCCAGACCGCGCCATTATAGCGATACGTGAGGCTGGGCATGAATGTACGACTATAGCGATGATTGCCTCCGTTCGAGAGACGGACCTCGCCGGCCCCGGCAAATCCCCGCGTGAACTCAGTCGAAAAGTTCCCCGGCAGGACCCGGTTCACCATAAAGTTAATGGTGCGCTGGTTGAAATCCGTGTGGAACGTGCCGTATTGAAACGAAAAGGACAGCTGGCTGGCGGGACTGAGCTTGTAATCGGCCGTCGTGGCAAACGAGGAGCGATCGGCAATCTTGGACTCGATGCGGACCCGGAAATCAGTCAGGTAAGGTTTGTCGGGCGTGGTGTCAGGCAACGTCGTTCCATTCGTCGCGCCAGCTGAACCGCGCCACGTGTTTCCGAGCAGCGGCCCTTCGACATATTGCGTCGAACCCCCGGCGGACACGGTAAAACCGAAGCGTTTGTTGACCGGGACGACCCAGGAAAACTCGAAGCCGGGGCGGATCTTATAGGTCGGCTCCCTGGCCGGTCCCTGGGTCCGGCCAAACTCGAGCGTGCTGTCGCGGGCCGCGAAATAGACACTGCCGTTAAACACGGGCTTGGAGCGCTCGAACGCACTACGGGGCACGAGATTGACCGAGCCCGCCAGCGCCGAACCCGGCGACTCCGGCGTCGGTGAATAGATTGCCTCGATCCGGGAGACGTTATTGATCGAGACCGCGTTGAGTTCCACGTTACGACCGGTACCCGAGACTTCCGACGTGGCCAGGCTGAACCCACCAATCGTCACCGGCACGTTGCCGGAGGGCACGCCGTTCATCGAAATCTCCCGCGGATCGCCGCCACGGTAGTTCATTGTGATGCCGGGAAGCATTTTCAGGAACTCGCCAATATTGCCGTCCGGCACGACGCCGAACTCGTCGGATGAAACTATATTAACGACATTCGGCGCGAACCGCTGCTCATTGATGGCGATCGCGGCACCGTCCATCTCGCGCGAGGATGAGACCACCAACGACTCAAGTTTCACAATCTGGTCGTCGTTCCGGTAACGCGCTCCGCCGGTGAGGCCGACGTCACGCTCGACTGGCGTGCCCGCGACCAGGTTGAGCGAAATCTGCTGCGCCTCCATGCCCGTGTAGAACACTTCGAGAATCACGGGCCGCGCGGGGACATTGGCGAGTCGGTAGGTGCCGGACTGATCGGAGAACGCCACCAAATCGGTGTCCTTCACGGTGACCCGCGCATTGTTCAGGTATTGGCCGGTCGCAGCATTTTGAATACGGCCGGAAATACTCGCCGTGCCTTGGGCGGCACTGTCCGCGGCCTGGATTGACGATGCCGGGGTGAGAGCGAGGACGAGCCAGGCGCCGAGTACGCCGAAGGGAGTTTTCTTTTTCACAGGGGATGGTGGGGTTTGTGGCTGAGGAAGAGCAGGGGCAGTGCCGTGGGCGGACTTCGGCGGCACACCGGGTAGAGGCGGCACGTGATCAATCGGGTGAATCGTCAGGGTGCCGTTTTTTTCGTCTGGCACGACAACCAAGCCGGTGTTGGCCACCAACCGGGCGAGCGCATCGTGGGGAAGATAGAGACCGCGTACCGCCGGCGTGCGGACGCCGCGGACGGTTTCCGCAAAGAAAACAATTTCAAGACCGCCCTGCCGTGCGGCCAGTTTGAGTGTATCGACGGCCTCGCCCGCCGGCACATCAAAAGCCCGACGTACATCCAGCCGCGCTTCGGCGGCGAGTCCGGATTGCGGAACAAAGAGCACGAGGAAGATCCCCACGAAAAACCCGCCGACCAGCCGGGGGCGAGGGCGGCCAAGCGTCCAAAAACTGCAATAGCCGGGCATGGGGTGAGCGAGCGCAAGCGACATTCAAGACGCCTCAGTGCGATGATTTCATTAAAAGGTTTTTTCGCGATCTCTCATTTCGATGACAATCACGGCATCTCATGACGCACCGAACCAGGTCCAATCCAAAGGGAGGAACGACCGCCGCGTCGTCCACCCACCCGGGTGAATCGAAGCCCGGCCTTCGATGTCCACTTCTCAAGCCGGAACGTTCCAGCTCAACTCACCGTTAAATTTGCCGCCGCCGCGAATCACCGAGTATTCCGGCGCAACACGATCATGGCGTCACCGCGACGTTCCACCCGGATGTCAGGAGTGGCCGCAAGAAATTGCGCAAACCCTTCGACATTGTCGGAGCGGATCGACGCCACGATCGGCATCGCTGCGAGCTCCGCATCAGCGATGGAAAACTGCACCCGGTTGCGACGGTTGAATTCCAGGATCGCGCGCTCCAGCGGCACTGACGAAAAATCGAGCAACTGTGACTGCCAGGAGAGGAGCCGCGCGGACTCTTCCGCCGTCACAGTTTCAATCACCGGGGGCGCAATCGTCATCCTCGATACAATCGCCCGCTGGCCGGCAACGAGCTCAGAGATCGAAACGGCGGCGGCGGACAACGGAATCCGACCCGCATTGAAGGCAAGTACCGCTCCGATCGCGTTGGGACGGTTATTTGCATCGCTGGCCGCGGGACCACCATCAGCGGGATCGGGCAAGGTCCTTCCCGCGATTTCCCTGGTTGCAAGAGCGACGCGCCCCTCGGTGACGAGGACCTCAACTTCCGAGAATTCGAGGCGGACGTTAAACGCCGTGCCGATCGCGCGCACGTCCACTCCGCCGGCGCGGACAATGAAAGGTCGGTCGGGCTTCTTGGTAACCGTGAAAAGCGCCTCACCGCGCTCAAGCGTCACCCGACGTTCGCTGGTGGAATAGACGACGGTAACAACAGCGCCCCGGTTCAGTTCCACGGTTGAGCCGTCTTCGAGAATGCGGCGCTCGTAGTCGGCGATCGGAGCCTCCATTTCCGGCGTGGCGGGATTCAGGAAAAGCCAGCCAAAAACCAGCGCAATACTTGCTGCGGCCAGGGCCACCGGAACGAGCCAACGGGGAAAACGATGCAGCGGTGCGAGCAAATCCGGATTCGGCTGATCGCTGTGTTCGGGACGCCACTGTAAGAGGAGCCCGAAATCGCCGACCGTGTGGCGGTGCAATGCAAACCATTCCCCGTGCCGCGGATCAGCAGCGAGCCATTGCAAAAACTCATCCTGCTCCGCGGGAGTCAGTCCGCGATCGCGCCTCACGAGCCACGCGGCGGCCCGGCTGGAGCGCTCTCGTGCGGCGGCGGAATCGTGTTCGGGGCGCATCATCGGGAGGGCTTTCGTCTTTCAGAACGGCGCAGTATAAAGTCCGTGCATTTGTTGACGCCGATGGAGAGTTGCGCGGCCACCGTGCGATCGGAGATCCCGAGTTTTTCGCCGATGGCACGCTGCGTCATGCCATACACTGTCCGCAGCGTAAAAATCTGCCGGCAACGTTTCGGGAGCGTCTGAATGGCTTCGGTCAAGAGAGCGAGTTCCTGGTTTCGCGCGACGGTTTCCGGAATGTCGCTCTGCTCATCCAAGACGTTTGAGAGGTCGCTTTCCACTAAGGGCCCCGTGCGGGAAACATGATGGCGGCGCAAATAATCGAGCGCGAGATTGCGTGCCGTGGCAAAGAGGAAGGCCTTCGGAACCTGCAACTCGCCCGCCGCTTGCGCGCGCAGTACGCGCACGTACGTCTCCTGCACAATGTCATCCAACACCACCTGCGCGCCAAACCGCCCCTTCAGCCAGGCGCGCAACATCGGTTCGTGCACCTGCACCTGCGCGGAAAACCAACGGGCAAATTCGGGATCGGACGGGGGCACGACCCGGGCAGGCAGAGAGAAGACGGGGAAAACTTCAAGCCTGTCCGCAATACCCCGGACCTCGTCCGTCAACGCCCGGACCTCGTCCGCCCCCGTCCTCCCCTGGCCCAACCTCACCTCAAACCGATCATCCGCCCCCTTCCCAATGTCACGTATTAAGTGACACTTTCCGGTTGGGGTTTTGGCCGCAATCGGGTCACGTTACCGGCGGCCTGCCGTATCCGAAGACTACTTACGCATGCCGTGCGGCACTTCTCCCACTTCAGCGATCAATTGTACGAGGAGGCCCATGCCCATTTGTGCGCCACCCTGGCCAACGCGGCGTCGCCTCGCGCATTCGCGATCACTGCGAGGGGATAACCGATTGTTATACTGCCCTCGGCCGAGACTCCCGGTCAACTGTGCACAGACACCCCGAGTAACTCCCAGCGGGGAATCGTGCCTTCGGC
>CAYVDZ010000047.1:0-14806 GCA_964450575.1 uncultured Opitutus sp. | reverse complement strand
GATTTGTCCGTGGCGAGTGGCGGCTCTGGCTGATGGGCGCGGCGGTGTTTGCGACGTTTGCCTTACCCTGGATCGCGTATCAGAAATATTATGACCCGCCCGGCAATCGACTGCTCAAATGGCATCTGGGCGGGCAGATTCCGAAAGACGAGCGCGGCACGTTCCAAACCATCCGCGACAGCTACCGGGCGCTGAGCTGGGCGGAGATCTGGGACCATAAACGTCGCAACCTGGAAACGCAGATTCGCGGCAACTGGTCGGGGTTGCTGACGCTCTCTCCGGCAACGGCGGTGAATCGGCGCAACGAAGAATTCTTTCTGCCCGCGCGTGCGCTCACTTGGTGGCCGCTCGCGCTTCTGCTCCTGCCGTTCGCCTGGCGGCGGCACACCCAAGGCCGGCGCAATTGGGCGAACTGGCGTCTGCACCTCGGGTTACTCGCGTGGACGCTGGGAACGACGGTGCTCTGGTGCTTCCTGATGTTCCTCGGCGACAACGCCGTGATTCATCAAGGCTCCTACGCGATCATGCTCGCGGCGTTCGTGTTGCTTTCGGCGTGGTTCGAGGCGACCGGCCGGCGTTGGTTGATCATCGTGGTCCTGCTGCAGACCGTCACGTTGCTGACGACGTGGGTGCCGCCGAACGGGATCGTCCGCGGTGAACCGAATTTCGGCGCCATTGCGATTGCGCTGGGCGCGGCCGTGGCGCTCGCCTGGCACTGGTTTCGTGCGTATCAAGATTTTAATGACGACGCAGAAGGCGCTAAGCCTCGAGTGATGGCCAACGCGGAGTCGGAGGCAATGACCCCGGGCAGTCCGGTCCCGGAGTCGATACCTGGGCGCGGGGCGGTTTCGTTTCGCGATCGGAGTTTGGCGTGGTGGGTTGGGCTGTTGGCGCTTTTGCCGCTGGTCTGGTGTCTGCCGAAGTTTTCGCAGTTGTGGTGGTTTGGGGATGATTGGGATCTGCTGGATCAGATTGCCCGCGAGGGTTTCTGGCGGTGGACGTTCCAGCCCTTCGCCGAGAATGTGGTCCCGGTTTTCAAGTTGCTCTGGGGCGGGTTGGTCTACGCGGGCGGCGGGTCTTACCTGCCAATGATTGTGGCGCTCTGGCTGACACATGCGTTGAACACGGTGCTCTTCGCGCGGTTGCTTCACGGCGCGGGCTGGGGTCGGACGGCGGTGATCTTCGCGGCCGGAATTTTCGCATTGAGCGCGGCCAATGTCGAAACGCTCGCGTGGTCCGTCCAGTGGTCGGCCTTGCTCGCGGTTTCGTTTTTTCTCTTCGCGGCTAACTGGCTGCAACCGCGGCTCAGTCAGGTGTCGGTCGCGTCCGCCGGCTCGTTGACGGTCCTCGGCGTGCTATCGGCTTTGAGTGCACTGACGTTTGCCCGTGGTGTGCTCACCGGTGCTGCCTTGGCGGGAGTGGTTCTGTTCGGCGCCGTGAGCCAGGCGCTCTCGTGGCGCGTGCGACTGCAAGTGGTCGCCGCCTGCCTGGTTCCGGCGCTGGCGGTGGTGGTGGCCATCTTGGTGATGTCGCCGGGCAATCATCAGGCGATGGGAGGACACGGCCGCGAGATGGCGGCATTCGCCTTTTCCTATTGGGCGGCGGCGCCGTTGCAGCGGCTGCTGGAGTTGGGTGTGTGGGCGGTGCAACCGGTGATTGCGCTTGGCTTTTTGAAGCTCGGACTCGTGGCTTGGGCTTTTCGTCGCGTCGTCGGGAGTCAGCGCGACCTGCTCTGGCTGTTTTTACTGCTCGATTTGGGCAACGCCATCCTGCTCGGGATTGGTCGGCATCACACCGGTTTGCCGGCCTCGAACAGTGAGCGTTATCAATATGCCGCGCTGTTGTGCACGTTGCCGTTTCTGGCGCTCGCGTTTGAAGCGTGGCTCGCCGTGGTGCCGGTGCCGAAAGTCCGGCGGCTGTTGGCGGCGACGGTCATCGTCCTGGCCACATGGCGCGTGGTGCGGCCCTGGCCGCACGTGATGGAGCAGTACGCCGCCGGCCGCGGTGAGGCGACGCGGCAGGTGCTGCTGCGGGAACCTCAGCCGCCGGCCGAGGGTGCGGTGCCGGGAATCCCCTTTTTGAGGACGGAACGGGCGAAGGAGCTGATTGTGTTGTATCGGCTGCACTGACACACCGGCGCATGAAGTCCCGTCGCTCTTCCGTTTCGGTTCCCTCAGCTGCTGCAACGGACGCGGTCGCTGGCGGCAGTCAGAGGTTCAACCTCGCGTGGTGGGGCTTGATTACCGTCTGCGCCGGGCTGCTGTTTTTGCGCAAGCCCTGGGCGCTGCACACGCCGCAGCTCTGGGCGGAGGATGGGAGCATTTTTCTGGTGCAGAACGAGCAGATGGGCGTGAGCGCGTGGTGGGAGCCGTACAATGGTTATCTGCACCTGCTTCCTCGGTTGATTGCCTGGATCGCGAGCCACGTGGCCGACGTGGCGTGGTGGCCGGCGATCTACAACGGCTTCGCGTTTGCGATCAACGTGGCGCTCTTCGTGCGGCTCGCATCCCGTCGGGTTGAGCTTCCGCACAAAGCCGGACTCATGCTGGCGTTCGTGCTCGTGGTGGGCACGGGCGAGGTATTGATCAACGTGACCAACTTGCAGTGGGTCACGGCGTTTTTCCTGCTGCTGCAGCTCTTCACGCGACCGGCGGAGACGGGCGGGCAGCGCGTGGGTGATCTGGCGATTCTGGGAATCGTCGGGTTAAACGGCCCCTTTCCCATCCTGTTCTGGCCGCTCTTTGCGGATCGGGCGTGGCGCTCGCGTAACGCGGATGCGTGGTCGGCGTTGGCGGTGGTGACGCTGTGCTCTGCGGCGCAAGGTTGGTTCCTAATTGGCACCCCGCTAAATCTCGAGGGTGCTGCGGAACCGTTTCGTCCCTTGATGTTTTTTTCTGTCATTGGGAGCCGGCTCGTGACGTGGCCGCTCTTTGGTCCCCAGGCGGTCGGGGCCCTCCCGATTTGGTTCCACGCGGCGCTGGCGGTCGGCGCGCTGGGGGCGTTGCTTGGCTGGACCTTGCGGCGGGATGAAGCGCGCCGCCCGATCCGGGCGACACTCGTGGCCGCCTTTTTGTTCGTCACCGGAGCGTGCGTGTTTCGCGCGCGGGCCGATACCTGGCCCGAAGACACTTTAGTTAGCGGAGATCGCTATTTCTATTTTTCACGAGTGCTGATCGCCTGGTTGTTGATTCTGGAATTCGACGCCCGACCCAGGGCGATCGCCTGGATTGCCCGGGGGCTATGCGGCATTGCCGTGGTCATACATCTTCCGCACTTCATCATCCCGGCCCTGCAGGATTATAAATGGGCGGAGCACTGTGATCCCATCCGCCGCGGAGTGCCGGCCGATATCCACACGCTGCCGGAAGGATGGTGGATCGAGTATCCAGGCCGGCAGGACGCGAGATGACGGAGCATTTAACCCCAGAGTAAAGCCGCCCGCCCCCGTCGGCGCGGCGACCAAAACCATGTCGCATATGCGACATGGTTTTGGTCGCCGCGCGCGATGGGTGAAGTGGCGGTTTTTGTCCGAGGCAGGTAGGGCCCAGGATGCCCGTGAGGTCGGGGATAACCGAAAAGCTTGCTCACGTTCGTGAGTTGCAGCTCCTCTCGGCTCGACCAATTGTCTGTTCCGCCATGGCAAAAACGCTCCTCGTCACCGGTTCCTCCGGCCTTATCGGCTCCGAAGTCTGCGCCTACTTTGCGCGGGAACTCGGCTACACGATCCATGGCGTGGACAACAATCAGCGCGCGGTCTTTTTCGGTCCGCAGGGCGACACGCGCTGGAATCAGGAGCGCCTGAGCAAGGACCTGCCGAACTTCGTGCACCACGAACTCGATATTCGCGACCGGGCTGGTGTGCTCGCGCTGGTTCGCGGCCTCAAGCCCAGCGCGATCGTCCATACTGCAGCGCAACCCAGCCATGACCGCGCGGCGTCGATCCCTTTCGACGACTTCGATACCAATGCGGCCGGCACGCTCAATCTGCTCGAAGCCGCCCGGCAGGCCTGCCCCGAGTCCCCGTTCGTACACATGAGCACGAACAAGGTTTACGGGGATGCGCCCAACCGCATCGCCCTGGCCGAACTCGAGACCCGCTGGGACTATGCGGACCCAACCTACACCCACGGCATTCCGGAAACGTTCACGATCGACCAGTCGAAGCACTCGCTCTTCGGCGCTTCGAAGGTGGCCGCGGATGTGATGGTGCAGGAATACGGTCGCTACTTCAATCTGCCGACTTGCGCGCTTCGCGGCGGCTGCCTGACCGGACCCAACCATTCCGGCGTCGAGCTGCACGGCTTCCTGAGCTATCTCGTGAAATGCAATCTCGAGGGCCGGGAGTACAAAATATTTGGCTACAAGGGTAAGCAGGTCCGGGATAATATTCACTCTCTCGACGTCGCGCGTTTTATGGCGGCGTTCGTGGCGGCTCCGCGCGCCGGCGAAGTTTATAACCTGGGCGGCGGCAAAGAGAACTCCTGTTCGATCCTGGAGGCGTTCCAGATTGCGGAGAAATTCTCCGGTAAAGCCCAAGTTTATACGTATTTGGATCAGGCCCGATCCGGTGACCATATCTGTTACTATAGTGACTTGCGCAAGATGCGCTCGGATTACCCGACTTGGGATCTCACGCAGTCGCTCGAGGAAACAATTCGTCAAATTGCGGAATCCTGGCGCGCGCGCCAAAATACCTGAAACTCGCGGCCGGTTTAGGCGTCGAACCGGCACCGGAGGTTGCGGAGTTTCGCTCCCTGCGTCCGGTGTTTCATGCGTTCCTCACTCCTGTTTTTCCTGCTTCTCGCGAGCCTGGCCGCCGCTCCGTTGGCTCGGGCGACCAGTGTGATTCCGCCGAGCTTCCCTGAACTTGTCGCGGAAGCGGAGGCGATTTACCGGGGGCGCGTCAGCCACGTCGAGGCCCGGCGCGTCGCACAGTCGGACGGCGGGAGTGTGATCAAGACGTTTGTGACCGTCGCGGTGGAGCGCGTGCTCAAGGGGCTGGAGCGCAATGAGGTCACGCTGGAATTTCTCGGCGGAACCGTCGGTGATGAGACGCTCACCGTGACGGGCATGCCCGTATTCGCCGTGGGGGATCGCGAATTTGTTTTCGTGCAGAAAAACGGGATCCAGCTGTGTCCGCTCGTGGCCTTGATGCACGGCCGCTATCGGGTTAAGCACGACGAGACGGGGGCTCGGGATTATGTCGCCCGCGATAACGGCATGCCGCTCACGGACACGGCCGGGGTCGAGTTGCCCATGGTGACACCGCCGGGCCAGGTGCGCACGGCGCGGGCTGCGGTGACGCTGGCCGATGCGCTGTCTCCGGGTGCGTTCGAGGCGAGTGTCATGGACGAAGTGAAGCGACGGAGCGTCCGGCAACAGCAGAACTGACTCAGCGATGGCACTCACTCGCGCTCAGCTCACGGCGGTTGCCCGCCGTTGGCCGCCGACCTTGAACTTAGGCGACGGCCGCGACATCGACCGCGGGTCCCGAAGTGGTCGCTGGCGAGGTTTATGTCGTTTCATGCTCATTACGCTCCTGCCGGGTGGCGCGAAGGCATTTGATACGCTCGGGCCGACGTGGGCCAACGGCGATATCGTCCTGCACCTTCAACTTGGCCAGCCCTCAGGGCCGTTGCTGGACGGTTCGCCGGATTGGGCGACAGTGGCGCAGTCGGCGATTGATGAATGGAATGGTTATCTTGGGCGCAGCCGGCTCCGGTCGTTGCTTAATTCCACGAGCGAGGTACGACGGGGCAACCGGATCAACAATGTCGCGTTTCGGGCGGATGTTTACGGGTCGGCGTTTGGTGAACGCACGCTCGCGGTGACGCTGGGAACGTCGAACACCGCGACGGGGCGTTATTTTGAACAGGATGTGCTCTTCAATTCCACTGTGACGTGGAATTCGTATCGCGGTCCGTTAAGGAGCGGGGCCCGCGAGTTTCGGCGGGTGGCGCTGCATGAGTTTGGACACGTGATCGGCTTGGATCACCCCGACCAGGCGCAGCCGGCCCAGTCAATCGCCGCCGTGATGAACAGTGTTGTGGGCAATATCGAGGTTCTCCAATCCGACGACATTGCCGGCGCCCAAGCGCTTTATGGACCTAATGCCACGTCCGGGCCGTCGATTGCGGCGCATCCGCAGAGCCGCACCGTGCAGGTGGGCCAGAGCTATATAATGGCAGTGACGGTGGGGGGCGCCGGCGCATATAACTATATGTGGTCGTTTGTACCAGGGGGAACGACGCGGGTGGAGCCGTTTCGGTTTGCGACCGGGCCGGCCTACACGATCGGCTCCGTGCAACTCGCGGACGCCGGCACGTATTCCGTGCGCGTCAGCGACGCGGCGACCGGCGCGTCGGTGACGAGCAACACTGCCCAACTCGTCGTCACCGCGATTGGAACGTCGGCGGAAACGGCGCTGGCGAATATTTCAACGCGTGGCGTGGTGGGGCGCGGGGACGATGTTCTGATCGCTGGACTGGTGATCGGCGGCACGACCGCGAAAGACGTTTTGATCCGGGCGGCGGGGCCCGCCTTGGGTGAGTTCGGCGTGGCGGGAGTTCTATTAAACCCCGGGTTGCGAATCGTGAATAGTGCCGGCGCGACCGTGGCGCAGAACGACGACTGGCAGGCGAGTGGTAATGGTCCTGCGATCAGCGCGGCGGCGTCGCGCCTGGGGGCGTTTCAGTTTCAACCCGGCAGCCAGGATGCCGCGGTGCTCACCATGTTGCCGCCGGGCAGTTATACAGCGATTGTGAGCGGGGTGAACGACACGACGGGAGTAGCGTTGATTGAAGCTTACGACGCGGACGCAACGCCGGCGATTGCGCGCACGCGCAAGCTGGTCAACATCGCGACGCGTGGGCGGGTTAACACCGGGGACGATGTACTGATTGCCGGCTTGGTCGTGACGGGCCCGGGGCCACGGACGTTTCTGATCCGTGCGATTGGACCGACGCTCGCGCAGGCACCGTTTGGAATTGCGGCCGCACTTCAAGATCCCCTTTTGCAGATTTATCAGGGTGAAAATCTGCTCCGCGAGAATGATGACTGGGATGCGCCGGGGTCAGCGCAACCGGCGTTGCGGGAGGCGGCGACGCGCGTCGGGGCTTTTGCGTTGAAGGAAGTGCGCGACGGAACCGGGCTTGATGCGGCGATGCTCATTACGCTCCAGCCTGGCAGCTACACGGCGAAGGTGAGTGGTGTCCAAGGAACGACCGGGGTTGCCCTCGTGGAAGTGTACGAGATGCCGTAGCCCACTTGGCCAGACTGGCATCGACGTCGTCCCCAATACTTTCCGCATAGGAAAGCCACCCGTCGCTCCCGGGCTCGCCCGCCCGCCGAAGGCTCGGCGGAGGAGGGTTCAATGTTCAAGAAGGGTCGTGTTGCGGCTCCGCGCAACCCACCCTTATGAGTTAGATCTTTTTTGCTTCGGATACCTCACGCAAAAGTAAGCGTGCTTGAATTAAGTCAGGATCACGAATGGTCGGAATAATACCCGCCAACAGCCAACAAACCGAAAGCTCCTTGTAGAAAATCGAGTAGATCGGATACTCATGGATTATCATCTGCCGCCACTCATTCTGACGAGGGCGACAGATGCGTGGTCTACGCTTCAACAGCTCCGTTGCTTCCTCATACGCCGACAAAAACCGTTCCGCAGTCTGAAGACTGTAGGCCCTATAGTAATCGTACGCCGCCTGAAGATCCGCCGCGTACCCTTCAGCTTCCTTGAAGGGCTTCACCGCCGAAGCCGTCTCAACGCGTCACCCATCGGCTTATGATTTCCCTCATGCGCCATTGCCTTAGCGACTCGCGAATCTAGCAAGTGAAGCTGCGCGGGGGTCGGTCCAAGCTTGGGCTCCGCCTCACGCCACAGATGATCGGCAAGAGCAGCCTTCTCCCGGGCAGACAAACGGCGAAGCTGCGAGGCAAGATCAGCAGTGAGTGGCATGCCGGAACCGTAATCTTGAATTTGGACCGCGCAAGCCGAAGCTTTTGGCGTTAAGGTAGGTTCGTCCGTTTGCCCCAGGATCGTGTCGGAATCACCCGGTGCGAACCCGCACGCGGGGTGGCGTTGCCGATCACTCCATAATAGTTCTAGTGACCCAGCAGTCGCGTCCGCAGTGCTGCAGCAACCGTACGCAGACGATCATGACATGCCGTTGCAGCCATTCGTTCAAGTCGGTCAACGCCCGGGCCAATTTATTGCCCGGCGTCGGTCGCCGCAAGGGACACGATATCCGTTCCCCAGCTCCCCGCGGTAAGGCAGATCCAAGCCATCAACCTTTTTTAACCGCGGATAACGCTGATCACGCGGATCATTCACTCCACCCCAATGCCTCATCTGCACGTAGCCCCACGACAACCTCGGGCATCCGCGCGATCAGCGGTGGATCGATTTCCGAGCGCCGCCGCCGGACTGGCATCGACGTTGTCCCCATTGTCAGCGACGGTCGGGTCACCCCGCTCGAGGCGCCACAAAGTGTCGCGGCTGACAAACAGGCGCGCCGCCATGTCTTGCGTGGAGATGCCCCGCTTCCGGCGCGCGAGTGCGAGTTCACGCCCGAGCTTGCGCAAGGCGTGAGCCGCAGGAAGGGGCAGTGACGAGGAGGAAGACACGACCGTAAAATGTCTATTTTATCGGACGTTCTGTCGAGTTACGTCTGATATAGCAGTCTTTTAAAGGCATCCTGCCAGTGGATGGGCCTGCACCAAATTTTCATTCGAAAGTCTTCGGAGGCGGTTGTCTCGAACGGAGGAACTCGCGCACCCTCGCGAGTCGAAGAGGCAGGTCTTCACCGCTACGCCCGTGGTTCCTTACTGCTGGATTCCCGACGCGCTGCGCATGGCTGTGACTGTTAGCGGGTGAGGACATGTATATAGCTACAATCGGCGAACGCCCTTAACTCCGCCCCGTCGCTCGACCACCTCACCCCAATTCGCAGGTTCCGCTCGTAGGCCCGGGTAACAAGTAACAGGCAGGCCCCGTGGCGCTTCCCCGCGACCCGATTGGGGTGCCGGCAGCGGACGCCGTTATTCCGCTATCGCCATGGGCGGTGCGGGTCCTTTGGTTGCCGGTTAAATATGTCGGACTTCAAGCACTTCTTCGGCGTGGCGCCGACGGATCAGAACGCGCTGGATATTTTCGGTGGAGAATGGTCGTCCCAACCTCCGGCGAGCCGGCCGGAACTGAAAGCGGGCACAACCCCGCTGTTCGACGATCCTCGCATCACGTGGGCACACCACCGTTTCATGGAAATGGGCGTCGAGCAGGGATTCGCCCAGCGTGACGTGTTGGAGCTCGGGCCGCTCGAGGGCGGACACACCTACCTGATCGATCGCCTGGAGGTTAAGTCTGTGACCGCGATCGAAGCGAACTCGCGCGCTTATTTAAAGTGCCTGATCGCGAAGGAAATCTTCGGCATGCCGCGAGCGCGGTTTCTCCTTGGCGATTGCGTGGAGTATCTCCGCACGACCGAACGGCACTTCGATATCGGGATCGCCTGCGGCATTCTTTATCATCTCACCAATCCCGTGCAGATGCTGGAGCTACTCTCGCAACGCTGTGACGCGCTGTATCTCTGGACCGTGTTCTACGATCCTGAGTTTGTCGCAAAAAACCCCGTGCCGGGGGCGAAATTCTCCGAAGCCCTTGCGATGGAACACGCGGGCTTCAAGCACACCGTGCACCGGTTTAATTACGGTCCATCGCTCGACTGGAAAGGATTCTGCGGGGGCGGCGAGGTGTTCAGCTATTGGATGGAGAAAGCGGAAATCATTGGTGCGCTGGAGCGTTTTGGGTTTACCGATTTCCGAACCGAAGTGCATCCCAACGTGCACGGCAGTGCGCTCATGGTGGCGGCACGTAAACCGGAGCTGAAATCCGATCGGAGCCGGGATTTGACGTAGCCAGAACGCGGCCCCATCGTCTTCTCCGAATTATGGCCGCGACTTCGATTTTCCCCTACCGCCCTTCTTTTCTCCGAGGCGCTTTGTTCACGGCCGGGATCATGATGGGCTCCGTGTACGCCGGAGAGCCGCTGGGTGCGCCAAAGAAATCGCCGTTCATGCCTTCGGGCACGACAGCCGCCGGACCTGCGGCGGCGGCGAGCGACACGATTGAGTTCGCGGGCGTAAGTACCGTGGGCAAGCGCACCGATCTGATATTTCACGATCGGAGCGCGAAGAAGAGTCGGTGGGTCGGCGTGGGCGAAACAGTTGAAGGTATTTTGGTTGTGAGCTACGACGCCCGGCGCGAGGAAGCTGTGGTGAAAGTCAACGGGGAGCAAAAGACCCTCGTGCTCCGCAAAGGCGGGCGAACCGTTCACGCTCCCGCCGTTGCACCCGTGGCCACCCTTCCGGGAGCGGCGGGTTTTGCCGTTCCGACCCCGGTGACGGGTGCGGAGCCGTATCATGCCGCTCAGCCTGCTGCGATCGGAGCGATGAACGCGGTGCAAGCCCAGGCCGCGCCGCCCTCCGCGCCCCCGTCCGGACCGCCAACACCCGAACTCGTGGCGAAACAGGAGTCGGACGCGCGGATGCTGGTGAGTGATCTGCTTGAGATCGGCATGGCGCAGCGCAAAGCGTACGAGGAAGCCCATCGCCGCGCCGCCCAAGGTGGGGCTGCGGGCGTGCCCCCTGCGCCGGCCAACGTGACTCCCGCCACCCCCGGCGGAAACTGAGCGAGATCGCTCTGGTGCGCGTGGAAGGGGCTGCGGCTCCAACGCTCAGCTTCTGGCCCGCGACCTTTCGCGCTGGGGAATCTGATTTCCTCAGCGCACGCCGCCGAGACCTTCGGTCCGTGCGGCCCAGGTTGCGAAGGGCTCAGCATCGTCTTTCAAAGCGGCTTGCGCACCACCGCCGGTACGGATCCGAAAACCCTCGGCATCGGCGCGCGCCCGCCAGCCCTTTTGCACGCGAAGCACGGCGAGAACGCCGTTGGGATTTGTGGCCGGAAAGTCATCGACGAGCTCCAGAATCTCCCAGTTGAAACGACGCGCCGGCCAGGTGCTCAACGTTTCCAGCAGGCCGCGGAGGTTCTTCGCCTCGAAGGTGTGAAAGTGAATGTTGATGTCTTCGCCGCGCGCAATCGTTTCGTGCAACCCGCGGGCGAATTCCTCGCGTTTGGCCGGCACCTCGGACGCCGGTAAATCCGGATTGAACCGCGACCAGTCGATCATCGACGCGAACTCATGCACATGGGTGACGTCACATGCGCTCGTGCGGCGGAGATAATCGCCGAGCATGTGATCAACCGTCGTCAGTGCGCGCGAGTGGTCCCACGTTTTTCGGCGGTCCGGAACCACGAGGTAGATGAGGCCGCCGGGGCGGACCACGCGGTACCATTCGGCGAGGGCAGCAACGGGATTCGCCACGTGTTCCAAGACGTGTGATGCCGCCACGAAGTCGAGCGAGTGATCGTGAAACGGCAGCTGGCACGCATGGCCGTAATAGTCGGCGCGACACGGCTCGGCACCGAACGCCTTGAAGCAATCGACGTAAACCGGAGGAGTGGAAAACCCGGGCAGCGGCGCCGCACCGGCCCCGATTTCAACGCCGATGGCGTCGGCTGGAATCAAGCTGGAGATTTTTTCTTCGTGCGTCATGGCGTGGCGCGGGCGATCGCCAGCAGGTTGTAGTGAAGCGGCGTGCGTTCGATGGTTTGCAAGGGGTACGGGGTGTGAAACCGGAGTTCAACCTGCGGATAGAATTCCCGTAACAGCGAGCCGAGGCTCCAGCGCGTGAAATAGTTCACATGAGTCGACTCGAGCATGTGCCAGGGCGTAGCGAGATGATCCCACAAATAGCCGAGTAATTCGCAGTTCGGCACTGATACGATCAGCTGCCGCGGAGCAACCCGCTTCACTTCGCGCAGAAACGCACGCGGCTCCTCGATGTGCTCGAGCACCTCCAGGCAAAGGGCGCTGTCGAAGGCGCCGTCCGCAAACGGCAACGTGAGCCCGTCCACCTGCTGATGGGGCAGACCCAGTCTTTTGAGTTCCGCGCAATCGGCGGGATCGATTTCAACCCCGAACCAATCGTAACCGTCGGCGAGTAGTCCGCGACCATAGGAACCAAGACCACAGCCTACATCGATGATACGTCCATGCGGTGGCGGCCCCAGATAACGGCGCACGAGATCGGCGAGTTCGCCACTGCCTTCGGCTTGGGACGGGCCGGTCGCGAAGACGTTGGGATGGCGTTGGATTGCGGTCGTGTGCTGGTCGAGCAAGACGCCAAAATGATTCTGGCGATAGTCGCGGGCAATCGCGGTTGCGGTCGTGTGCGCGAGTTCCGGCGTGCGGGAGCCGTCGGTGAGCCGCGCGCGAAGTTGAAGGTCCACCGGCTCACCTGCAATGGCTCCGGGATGATGCGCGAAGACCTCAAAGCCATTTCGTACGCCGGCGGGTAGCGAGAGTGCTGCGACGACATCGGCCCGATCGTAGAGCGCACTGGTTTCGCCGATGAGCCGGTTGCCCGACCAGACTTCGACGGCCGCAATGGCCGGGTGTTGGACGTCGAGCCATAGCCAGCCGCGGACAAAAAAGCAGAGCGGATCGATGGTCGCGGCCGGCGCCGGTTCGTCGATGTGGGAACGCATGAGAGTCAATGATGAGGTGGCGGCGCTGAGGGAGTTGAGGGCAGCGGGAGGGCCGGGCCAACTGCGGGCTCCCCACGGTCGAACCGGTTTGGATCCAGCGGGCGGCAAGAGCGAGGGCAGACCGGATTGAAAAGGATACGCGAGACCGGAGTCGGTTGCGATGAGAAGGGGAGTGCCGTCGGCGGCGGTGCCGGGTCGCAGCGTATTCAAAGAAATAGGACACACTAGAGGCAGCGTGGCAGCAGGACGCGATCGGGAGTGGGAAAGGGCAAAGGTTTCGAGTGGGGCTCCCGGGGACGCGGCACCACCGGTTTTTCGTAACAAGAGGCCGATCCCGTCGTCCCGGCCGGCCGGATAGCGTTCGGCGCGGGCGAGCAGGTCGAAGGAGGGGGCGTCGCCGTCGATGAAGCCCGCCGCCTGCAGGACGCCATTCAACGAGTCCGGCGTGAAGGTGTGATAGTGGATGTCGATCGACTTCCCTTCATCCAAGTCGCGGAGGTAACGGTCGCGCACGTCGCGCTGGTGCCGCCACTTTTCGGCGCGAGGCGTACCCGGCTGGAGCCTTGACCAATCCGTGTTGAATACGAATTCGTCCACGTGGGGGAGATTGGCGGCGGTTGTTGCGCCTTCGCGAAAGTCACGCAGCAGATGTTCGATGGACGTGAGGTCGCGAGATTCGTCGAAGGTGAACCGCATATCGGGCACGACGAGGTAGAGCAGGCCGCCGGGCCGCAGCACACGATGCCACTCGTGCAGGGCGGCGATCGGATCCGCGAGATGCTCGAGCACATGGGAACTGCACAGATAATCGAGCGTGTGATCGGCGAGCGGCAGTGCACGGGCATCGGCGAGAAAGTCGACGCAGCCGGCGGATCCGGCATAAACGGCGACCATATCCGTGTAGAACGGCGAAAGGCCAGCAACGGGCAGGGTGTGGGCGCCGATCTCGAGGCCGCACGCACCCGGAGGGAGGTGCGCACCGAGCATTCGAGCGGGATCGTTCTCGAGCGGCGGCAAGGCTCCTTTCCGGATAAAAATGGGCTCCGTCAAGCTTCCATCCTGCAACCGGATGCGCAATTCCAAGTCAAAGCGAGCGCTGGCGGAGGCGTGGGGGTGTCTGGCGTTGAGACTGAACGCGGTGCGGGTGCCGGGTGGCAGTCGATATTTCGCCGAGACATCTGCTCGTTCTTGAAAAGTGGATACGTCAGCCTCGCCGAGGAGAACGTCCCCGCTGGTGGCGACGATTCCGCTGATGGCGTTCTGTCGGTCTTCGAGCCACACCCATCCGCGCGCCGGAAACCCGGTCGGATTCAACGGTACGCCAGGTACAGGATCATCAAGGTGAACGGGCATGGTGCATTGGTTTCAACTGACGATCCGCTTCCATTCGAGTTTTGCGGATTGGAAGTTCAGGAGAAGCGCGAGTTTAAGGCGGGTGACCGCGAGATATCCAAGCATTTGTGCGGCATGAGTGTCGTTGAAGTTGGTGACGACCTTGGAGTCCACAATCACCCGTTCGTTAACAATCAAATCAGGAATCAGAGTGCCGATCAGGTGGGATTCATAGTAAACGGGGAATGCTCTCTGCTGGTCAATTCGATGACCATATTTCCTCAGTTCTATTCGAAGCGCGTGCTCGTATAATTTCTCATCCAAACCCGGACGAAGCGTGTTCAGCACGGTCATCGCAGCTCCAATGATATCTCTGCTGAGCTCTTCGTAGATCACCTTGAGTTCCTCACCTTGAAGACATCGAACATTTTAACCACGGATTACACGGAGTACACGGATCAAACGGAAGCTGTGTGATTCGCGTAATCCATGGTCAAATGCCGTGGTCTCGAAGCGTAGTGTTCAAGGCTTTGTCCCGCCAAATCAGGGGTGTCAAAGGGAGCAAAGGCTCACTTCAGTAAAACACTTGGCGATTCTTACCTGGAGACATCGAACAGTTGACCACGGATCGCACGGATTTACACGGATCAGGAGGATCGGAGTAATCCGCGTAATCCGTGAAATCCGTGGTCAAATGCCTGGGGTTGGGAGCGTAAGCCCCATGATTATCGCTCGGAGGGATCAATGGGTACAAAGGCTTACCACCAATAAAATAGCTGAAGACTCTTACCTCGGGCACATCGAACAATTTGACCACGGATCGCACGGATTTACACGGATCAGGAGGATCGGAGTAATCCGCGT
>CAYVDZ010000046.1:0-14937 GCA_964450575.1 uncultured Opitutus sp. | reverse complement strand
GCCGAATATCATATTTATCCTCGCCGATGACCTGGGATTCTCGGATCTGGGTTGCTACGGTGGCGAGATCGCGACGCCACAGCTGGACTCGCTGGCGCGGAATGGACTGCGCTTCACCCAATTTTATAACAGCGCCCGGTGCTGGCCCACACGCGGTGCGTTGCTGTCCGGTTGCTATGCCCAGCAGATCCATCGCGATGCGCTGCCCGATGTGCCAGTCGGCGGGCAGGGTGTACGGCAGCCTTGGGCGCGGCTCCTGCCGGAGTATCTCAAGCGCGCTGGCTATCGCAGCTATCACAGCGGCAAGTGGCACATCGATGGCAAGGTGCTCGACGCCGGCTTCGACCGCTCCCTCGATATCAGGAACCAGGGCAACTTCTTCAGCTCCGCCGGCAACGTGATCGACGACGTGCCCGTGCATCCTTCCGCGGATCAAAAGGGCTACTACTCCACCATCGCCAATGCCGATCATGCCATCGACTGTCTCCAGGACCATGCGGCCCATCATGCCGACAGGCCATTCTTCCATTATATATCCTTCATCGCACCTCACTTCCCACTGCATGCCCTGCCGGAGGATATCGCCAGGTATCGCGACCGCTACCTCGCCGGATGGGACGTGATGCGGGAGGAGCGATTCAAGCGCCAACCCGCCATGGGCCTGGTCGACACCACCCTGTCCAAGTTGGAGCGTGAGGTCGGCCCGCCTTACGCTTTTCCCGACGCGATGGAAAAGCTCGGCCCCGGGGAGATAAATCGCCCGCTCCCGTGGAGCGAACTCACCGAAGAGCAGCGACGCTTTCAAGCCACCAAGATGGCCATTCATGCCGCCATGATTGACCGAATGGATCAGGAGATCGGGCGGATTCTCACCCAGTTAAAAGCCATGGGCGCGTACGAAAACACGCTGATCCTTTTCGCCTCCGACAACGGTGCCAGCGCCGAGATCATGGTGCGCGGGGGCGGCCATGATCCGCTGGCCGACCCGGGCAGCGCTGCCAGCTATCTCAGTCTCGGCCCCGGGTTCTCGAGCGCGTGCAACACCCCCTTCCGTCGTCACAAGACTTGGGTCCATGAAGGGGGGATCGCCACCCCGCTGATCGCTCATTGGCCGAAGGGAATCATCGCCAGGAACGAACTGCGCCGCACCCCCGGCCATGTCATCGATATTGTCCCCACCGTGCTCCACCTCGCCGGTCTGGAGAAGCCGACGACGTGGGACAACCAGCCGATCCCTGAAGCCCCCGGTCGGAGTCTCGTGCCCGCTTTCGCCGCGGATATTGTCATCCCGCGCGATAGCCTCTGGTGGCTGCACGATGGCCACAAGGCGATCCGCATCGGCGACTGGAAACTGGTCGCCGCTGCCGGTGATCCTTGGGAACTCTACGATCTCACGACCGACCGCGCTGAGCAGCATAATCTGGCCGCGAAGATGACGGCGAAGGTGAACGAACTCACCCAGGCCTGGCAGCAGCAAACCAGCCGCTTCACCGAACTCACGGCAAAGACCCTCGCCAGCCAGCCGAAGCGTAAAGGAGGGAAACGCAAAGGCACCGACAAATAAGCGGTCGAGATTCGGCCCGGTCGACGATCCCAGCAATCGCGAGGAGGCGGCGCTGCGGATCCACGCGTCGGTCCCCAACGGAACTGGACCTTTGGGGTACGTCCCACCCGGCGGGGATCAATCGTGCAGCCTCGCCCTTCTCAACGCTCAATCATTGTCCCGCAGACGGAATTCGCGCAAGGCGAGGTGGCCTTCGATCAGCGTGAGGATTTCGTTGTCGGGGTCCGGGAATCGTAGTCGTAGTTCCGTCAGGGCGCAGGTGATGGTCGGTGTGGGCAAGGTTTCCAGCAGCGACGCGCACGACGAAAGAAATGCATCCAGTTGCTGCTCTTCCGGGAGAGTGCGAATGGTTGCCGCCAGCTCTTGGAGAACCTTTTGAAGGGGAGGCCGGGCTTCAGAGTTTTCCGGAGGCATACACTCTTCATGACGCTACTCGCTGCTGTTCGGTTTCAGGGGATCTGAGATTCATCCGCTAAGTGTTCGCCATCACCACTTGCCGAGTGCTTTTCACCCCAGGTTTGAGATGAGTGGAGAATGGACGGCCCGACGCAGCGAGGCCCGGCCGGAGTCCACTCGAGGCGATCGATGAACATTCGCCGCGCGGTTCGGGCGGGATCCCACGCGTGAAAGACCAGCACTTCGGTCCCGTCGGGTGCGACCGTGTACGAGTTGTGTCCCGGGCCCGGAATTTCGCCGGCCCGGCGAACGGCATGTTACGTCGTTACGGAGAAGAGCTCCCGGTGATGGGTGGGGCGCACCCGATGCCAGCCGCCTCAGTCGTGGAATTGAGACGGGGTTTTCGCGTTGCCGCCATTTCCCGGAACTGGGCCGAGCGGGGTTTCGCTTGTAGTGCTAACCAGAATACAGGCGGGAATGCCTATCTTACTCTCCGGGCAGGGATGCCGGGTTTTATTTTTTACCGGCTATCGCTTGATCTTCTTCTTATCCTTATAATCTTGATAGAAGATACTGATCACGAGCCAGAATCCCCCGCCGGCGGCGGCAGTGAAACACAGCATGGCGAAACCCGGATAACCGAAGACGGTGAAACGCGTTTCGACTCTCATGAGCAGCGACGCGCCGACGATGAGAGCGGCGAGGATGAGTCCCGTGGTAATGCGGTTCGCGATTTTTTGCATCCCCTCCATCACCAACTTGGCGTCGACGGATTTCACCTTCACCTCGAGCTCGTTGTTCACGACCGTATCCATGATTCGGTTTACGCGGGACGGGAGGCCGCTGACGAATTCCTTCAACTCGAGGATCGAACTCAGGACGTTTCCTTTGCTCATATCCTTTTTCATGCGCTGCGACATGAACTCGTCCACGTTGCGACGCACGGATGCATTGGGGTCCCACTCGGGCGCGAGGATCCGGCCGATCTCGTCGAGTTGCAGCAGGGTTTTACCGAGTAACGTCAGTTCACTCGGTACGTAGAGCCCGTTTTCCGCGGCACTTTGGGTGATCTCGAGAATGGAGGCGCCGACTTTGATTTGCGCGAGTCCGCGGTTGCGGGTTTGGGCGACGAGCTGACTGATTCTCCGGCGGAATTCAGCGGGAGAGAAATCCTCGGTACGCTCACTCGTGCGAACAACGACGTCAGCGACGGCATCGCTATCACCATCGCTCAGCGCCAGCAGTAGCTTCAACAGACTTTCCTGCATTTGGGGCGCGGTGTTTCCCACCATGCCAAGATCCAGGAGTGCGATTCGGCCCTCTTCGGTCAGAAATACATTTCCGGGATGAGGGTCGGCGTGGAAGATGCCATCGACGAGCACCTGTTTGAGATAGGCGCGAAAAAGTTCTTCGCACAAAGCGGCGCCGTCGACATCAAGCCGCGCGAGCGGCGTCAACGAGGTGATCTTTCGGCCGCTGACATATTCCATCGTGAGAATACTTCGGGTCGAATAATCCATCACCGGTTGCGGTACCTGGATATGGGGAAAATCCTCGAGGTTCTTACCCACCGTGATCAGATTCTGCGCTTCGAGTTCATAGTTGAGCTCTTGCTGGAGGGTGGTGTGAAACTCGTCGACGATGGCGTGAAAGCGATAGCGGCGGCCCGCTTTGGTATGGGCGTCGAGCGTGCCGGCGAGCTCGGTCAGCACCTCGAAGTCCTGTTCAATCTGGGAGCGGATGTTTGGCCGCTGAACCTTTACGACGACGGGTCGGCCGTCGCGCAGTTTGGCTTGGTGGACCTGGCCGAGGGACGCGGCGGCGACGGGTTCGGGATTAAACTCCGAGAATGCCTTTGAAATGCGGACTCCGAGCTCTTGTTCGACGATTCTCTCCACCTCTTCATAAGGGAAGGGTTTGACCTTGTCCTGCAGGCGCTCGAGCGCTTTGCGATAGACCTCGGGAATGAGGTCGGGACGTCCTGCGAGTACCTGTCCAAGTTTTACGTAAGTCGGGCCCATGGATTCCAGATCGTCGGCCAGTTGCCCGGCGTGGGCGTCCGCTTTTTGCTGATCTGTCTGGTCGTCGCCAGTGCCTTTTTCACCGTCCGGCCGGGCGTGCGCGCGTTTGGCCTCTTCTTCTTCGACGCCCATGGACTGGACGAGGTCGGATCGACCGTATTTCCAAAACAATCCAGCGATTTCCCGATAGCGTTTGAGATGTAGCGTCGAAAGCTTCATAAGTCGCGGACCCTCGCCGCGGAAGGCTAAAGGGGCATAACAGCGGACAACGTCACGACGAGATGGTTCACCGGTACGGCTGAGTTCATTTCCCCATGTCGTGGGTGTTTCCCGGGTGGCATTCCAGCCAAACGTGGTTATTGTCGCGCAGCATGTTTTCCGCTGCAAAAGATATGATGACGAGCCGGGCCGCGAAGTCTTATGTGAACGGCTTCATCAAGGATTATGGGTCGGTTGATGAGCTCACGATCGATTCGAAACGCCAGAGGATCGAGGTCATGTGTACCCTGCTGGGAGAAGTGAGCTCGATCGGAGTTGCGATCGAGAAGTATCGCATCGAGCAGAAGCACGGGAAGACGTATATTCAGGTGTTGGATAGCTCGGCGACCCGACCCTGGATGCAGGCGGCAATGCGTGATCATCTCCATGGGCGGGAGTTTGAAGTCCCCGGGTGGGCGGCGGCGGCCTTGTAAGCGGGGGATAACGTTTTAGGCGCAAGTAACCGTGGTGCCCCTCGAAATTGCCGCGGGCCGGATACGAAAAAACCCGCCGGGAGACGGCGGGTTGACTGGAATCAGAACTAAAAGTGAGGCCACCTGGGTCAGGCGACGGCTTTCGGAATGTCGGCCTCGAGATCGACGGCGTGAGGATGGTTGCGTTTCACCCGGGTAAGTTGGTGGCGGCGCTGGAGCATGCGGTCGAGTTTATCGATCAGCATTGAAACGGCTTTGTGGCATTCACCGGTTTGGACGGTCGCGTTCATGTCTGGCCCATGGATCTCGATGTGGCCTTTGGCGGTGAACTGCGTGCCTACTTTGGCGGTGCGGTCGCACCCCAGTTCCACGCGGACGCGGACGATGCGTTCCTCGTGGCGAAACAATCGTTCGGCTTTCTCCCGGACGAACGTCTTAAGCGACGGGGTCAGGTCGAGGTGAATGCCGGATACGATCAGTTCGTGGTGGTTTTGGCTGTTCATGTTTCTCCGTGTTGTTTCGGGTGACGCAACAGCGGACCGAAGCCCGGTGTTGCGAAGAAAGAGACGTATGCTTGAGTCAACCGTCATGCCCTCGCCGAGCGACGCGTTAAACTCCTTCTCTGCCGTCGTTCTGACGGGAGGATCTTCCGGAATTGGAAAATCATTCATCAATCTGGGTGCAAGGTTGAGTCCCCAATTGGTGTTTTGCAATCTCTCCAGACGAGAACCGGAGCGAAAAAGCGGCGAAATTAGCCCGTTAATTTTGAACCATTTCAGTTGCGACTTATCGCAACCTGACGCATTGGCGCAAACCGTCCCACAGGTGGTTCGATTCCTTGAGCGCGAGGTGCCTGAGGGGCGAATCCTGCTCATTAATAACAGTGGCTTCGGCGCATTCGGGGCCTTTCCTGAGCCCAATCTGAAGCGGCAGCTCGAAATGGTGGATGTTAATGTGCGCGCGGTGGTGGAGTTGACGGGTCTGTTACTTCCTTTGCTGCGGAGACGTGGGGGTGCCATCATGAATATTGCATCGACGGTCGCGTTTCAGCCGAGCGCCTATGCCGCCACCTATGGCGCGACGAAGGCGTTTGTTTTGCATTGGACACTGGCGTTGAACGAAGAACTGCGTGGGACGAATGTCAGCGCGATGGCGGTGTGTCCGGGGACGACGAAGACGGAATTTTTCCGGACGGCCGGCTTGGGCCAAGGCGCAGTGTTGGAATCGTTCAGCATGACGACCGACGAAGTGGTCACCAGCGCTCTTCAAGCCTTGGCGAGGAGACGCGCGCAAGTGGTGCCTGGCTGGATGAACAGCTTTATACCTTTGTCGGCGCAAGACTTCCGAAGCCATTCGCGGCCTGGTTTTCGGGCAAAATCCTCCGTCAGCGCGCACCTCAATCCGATCAACCGTGAACCAGCCCCAGCCCACTTCCGGTTCCGATCCTTCCTTCGGCACTTCTCCCCTGACCCTGCCGGATGATGACTTCTCCAGGCGCGCTTGCGCCTGGCCGCGTCGTCCGAAGACGCAGGGTCCGGTGCGGATGATCGCCGCGGAAGAAGTCCCGGGTTGGGTCGTGTATGAGGATGAACGGCTATTGGTGGTGAACAAACCCGGTGACGTGGTGTGTCACCCTTCGAAAGCCGGTCCGTGGTCGAGCCTGGTAGGCGCGTTGCGCGAATATACCCGGTTGCCGACGGTGCATTTGGTTTTCCGTTTGGATCGCGAAACGAGCGGCGTGGTTGTGCTGGCGAAGGACGCCAGGATGGCCAGCCGGCTGCAAGTCGCGATGCAGGAGCGCAAGGTGGGCAAGGCGTATCAGGCAATCCTTACGGGCGAACTAGCCGCGCCCGTGACGGTGAATCAGCGGCTGGGCGACGACGTGACGAGTCCGGTGTTCATGAAATCGGGCGTGGTGGGGCCGGAGGAGGCGGGGCAGAGCGCCGTGACGCATTTCACGCCGGAGTTGTGCGGGGGAGGCTTTACGCTCGCGCGGGTGGTCACCGAGACGGGCCGCAAGCACCAGATTCGCGCTCATGCGCAGTGGCTGGGGTATCCACTGGTTGGTGACAAAATCTACGGTCCGGATTCGCGGCTGTATTTGGATTTTATCGACACCGGTTGGACGGAGGAATTGGCGGCGAAGTTGTTGTTGCCGCGCCAGGCGCTGCATTGTGCAGAAATCGATCTGCGGCCGGCTGGCCTGGAGTTTGGCTTTCATGCGCCCCTCCGGGAAGATCTCAGGAATTTCTGCACTGAACGAATAGGGCGGATGGAGTGAGGGCCGGCACTGCGGGGCGCGAGGGAGTGTGGGTTCTTTCCCTCGTTGGGACCCGGCTGGGTTCGTCGTCGGAACGTTCGTTTAGCGCCATCAAGCTCGGATACCGGCGGGAGTTTATAACGCTACGATGAGAAGTCGATGTGGGTGCGTTCACGGGCTGAAAGCGAACGTATGTCGAAGACGCGGTTGTTGAGCAGCGCACCGCATTGGGTTATCCCCCCAGCGACAATTATCGCTCCCTGCCGTGATGGACGTGATTTTGTCGTTGTCGGGTTATCCGATTCCTCGCCTTTTTTATGGAAACTCACGAGTGAGCTGAGTTCGTAATATCAAGGTCATCCAGTCCCCCCGAGGTTCGCTTATAGGATCGCTAAAGGGGCCTGTATGCGTTGCATTGGTATCCATTCGGCGGCCTCGCGAGTACGCCCTTGAATGGGATCCGGTTTCGCAGGCTCGGAAATTGCTGCGCATTTCTTGTTATCTCGCTCGTTCTGCTTGCTGGCCGCTAAAGTCGGCTCTCAAGCAGCCGAAAAAGACGCAGTGTGGCATCGACCCTTGGTCCGATCCCTTGGCGCTGGCGAAATAGCTTCCTTCAATCCCATGGCTAGACCTACTACGATTCCGACTGGCAATGAAGTCACATTTGCGGAACACGAGATTATCGTGAGCAAGACCGACACGCGGGGCGTCATCACCTATGCCAACGATGTATTTCTGCGGGTGGCGGGCTACACCGAGGCCGAGGTTCTCGGCCAACCCCACAATTTCATTCGTCATCCGAGTATGCCGCGGTGTGTTTTTGCGCAGCTCTGGGACGCGATCAAGTCCGGTCGGGAGATCTTTGCTTATGTCGTCAACCTGGCGCGTAACGGCGATCACTACTGGGTTTTTGCCCATGTGACTCCGAGTTTCGACTCCGAGGGACGGCAGATTGGTTATCATTCCAACCGTCGTTCCATGTATTCCGACGCCCTTCCCCACGTGCGCGATCTCTACGCCCGCTTGTGCCAGGAGGAGCAGAAATACCACGAGCCCGCCCAGGCGGTCGAGGCCGGTCACCGTCTCTTAACAAGTGTACTCGAAGCGCAGAAAATGGATTACGCTGAGTTTGTGTTTAGTCTATCCCGCCAAACGCAGCTTGCCACTGCCTGATCACCATGTCCACCGACCAATTAAACTCCGGCACTCTGCTTATTGCGAACCATGAGGTGATTCATCATCGGATCGCGGCCATTGCGGCGATCTGTGACCGCGCCGCCAATGGTGACCTCGAGGCCCGCGTCACGGGATTGGCTGAGGATCCTGCATGGCAACCGCTGGCCACGGCCATCAATCGTATGCTTGATCTGGCGGATTCGTTCGTGCGGGAGGGCTCCGCCGCCATGGATCATTGCAGCCGGGAGCTTTATTATCGTCCGGTTTTGTTGCGGGGCCTCAAAGGCGCGTATCGACAGAGCGCCGGTGTGATCAATCAAGCGGGTCTGAAAATGAAGGAAAGCAGCGATCAGATTCGCTATGTTGCTCAAATGGCGACAGAAACGGTGGCCAATGTGACCACAGTGGCGGCCGCGTGTGAAGAGTTGACGAGTACCAGTCGGGAGATTTCGCAACAGGCCGGAGGCTCCGCCAAACTGAGCGCGGAGGCCGTCGCGGTGGCGCAAGAAGCAGGGCGCGCCGTTCTTGAACTGACGGAGGCGGCGAAGAAGGTGAACAATATCGTGAAGCTAATTAACACGATTGCTGGCCAGACCAATCTCCTCGCGCTCAACGCGACCATTGAAGCGGCCAGGGCCGGGGAGGCGGGGAAGGGATTTGCGGTGGTCGCGGCGGAAGTGAAAGACCTCTCGCGGACCACGGCTAAGGCGACGGATGATATCGCCCAGCAGGTCGGGAAGATGCAGGCGACGGTGCAGTTGGTGAGCAAGCACATGCATTCCATTGATGCCGCGATAGCGCGCGTCAGCGAGGGCGCGGGCGCAATCTCCCGCTCCGTCGGCGAACAGGTGCAGGCGACGGCCGAGATTTCGCGGAGTATCACGGGCGTCTCGCAAAACACCGAGCTGATTTCTCAACGAATCGGGAGCGTCGGACGGGCCGGGGGACGATCTCGTTAAACTCCTTTCCGCGTTCCGCTGTCAGTACGACGGTCTGGGTCGATTCTCTTTAAGTTTTCCTGTATAGGCTCGATGTGAGTTCTGTCCCTTTCCCCGAAGATCCGACGGTCCTACGGCACTTACCTCCCCTCTTCATTGCTATGAAACCCTCCAAGGAAACATTTCTCGCGGCGCTCAACGAGGTTGAGAACTTCAGCCCTGCGCCGCTGATTCTTTCGAATGCAATGAAGCTTTTGAAGGATCCCCAATCGGACATCGAGAGTATCGCTACGCTCGTTGGTCGGGATGGTGCGTTGGCCACGGATATAATCCGTTGCGCCAATAGTGTATATTTCGGCGGTGAACGCAGTGGCAACGTCTTTGAAGCAGTCCAAAAAATCGGTCTGAGGGAGACGATGCGTCTGCTCAACCTGGCGGTGGCGCGGATCGTTAGTCAGCGCGATCTGGGGTGTTATGGGATAAGTGGATCCGACTATTGGGCGGAGAGTCTTTTTAATGGGCTCTTTTTGCATGTGCTGGCTCGCGAGACCGGTAAATATGATCCCGAGGTGGCTTACACCGCTGGACTTTTGCGCTATATTGGACGATTGGCGATCAATCAAGCGATCGAGAATCTCCATGGTGGCCTATTCTGGAACGGAAACGAATCCATTACCGAATGGGAGCGGGAGAACGTCGGGTTGGCTCAGGCGGAGGCGGGCGCGATGTTACTCAGGAAATGGAACTTCCCTGAAGACGCGGTGCAGGCGGTCGCCACGCAGGATGATCTGACCCGTTTGTCAGAGGAGAACTGGCTGGCGGAGGCTCTTCATTTCGCTTCAGCTCTCCTGCCGCAAGGCCTGGGTACACCTTTCCTGCCGGCCGTGGGGCCCACGTGGACCCCGACCCCGACGGTTACCGATTTCATGAATCGTTATCAGCTGAGTACAGCCGCGATCGATACGATGCTCCTTGCGACCAGCCAATCGTACGACGAGATCCGCGCTAATTTTGAGGCGTGACCGGTAGACCGGCACGAGAACGACAGTCGGTTGCGATCTCCATTTCCCGCACGCAGGGGCCGACTTGGATGTCGTCTGGTGCGCCCCCCAGCGGAGTGGTCGGCGATCTATTGCGCGATGGCCCACTCGAAGCTGACCTGCTTGAAACAGGTCAAAGTCGAGCAGGGACTGCAATTGTAGACCTCGACGTTCCGTTCCGCGAGAGGTGCGGCGACGGATTCAAACGCCTTTCGCATCCGCGGATACTCTGAGTCGTCGTGGGTGCGGGAGTGGAAGTCGTGACCAAAGAAATGGGTCTTATCTCCCTGGTTTTTCAAGTCCAGGCCGAGATAGAAAATTTGCCTGAAGCCCATATAGACGGCGACCTGTAAGCCGAAATAAGAGACCGTGTAACCGGAGTAGATTCCCTGGGTGAGATCGTAGCTGAATCCATCGGCGCCAAGCAGCTTTAGAGGAACTCCGAAGGGTCTTTCGTCAAACGTGAAGAGGCACCGCGTCTGTTTAAGCATGTCCGGAAATTCCAGGAAGAGGCGCTCATCCATGGTGCAATGGTAATGAGTATCCGGGTACAGGAGGGCGGAACGATTCAGCCCCATTACCAGACGCCGCCGGAGTGGAGACAGATCGAGCCTCGCCAAAGAAGGACCTGACGAGAGAATAAAGAGGCGCTTGCCCTCGTGCAGGTTGCGATAGTCGCTGATCTTAATCGGATCCATGGCGGAGGAGGCTGGCTGGAAACGCGATATACTTGATCATTCGACGATTGAAGGTGTAGACGCCGCGGATCATGGCGTCGCGTCCGAGAATGAACGCCGGGTAGGAAACTTCAAATTGGGCGGAGTCTAAAACATGGGTACTCCTCCAGCTCTGTCCGCTGTTGGAGGAGAGGGAGATCGCCAGTGGGGTGCGCTGGTTTTCAACCGGATTATGGACGAGCGCCAGCGTGCCATGAGCCATCACTGCTGCGATGCCGCTCAAGGGATTAATCAAGTCAGTCTGCATCGGCGGAGCCCAGGTCGAGCCCGTGTCCTTTGAAGTACTTCGCCAGACGTGGTGATGGTCACCTGCGGCCCGGAAATAGATATCCAAATTTCCACGCGGATCGGTAATGATCACGGGCTGGATGAGTCCGAGTTCATCAAAACGGTAGCATTCGCGCCATTGCTGATAAGGTGCGGTGGCGCGCAAGAGGACGGTTTGATTTTTGGACTCGTCGTAGGCTGGAAGCAGGAGATCTGAATCAGGCAGACACACCGGAGCATGGCGGATCATCATCCCCTGCCATGACCCCATGCTCACCGGGTGCGACCACGAATGACCGTGGTCGCGGCTTACGATCATGTTCAGTGCGGCACTGTTCCACCAGGTGCTGCGCAGGGCGACGTAGAAGAGCAGGATCGCGCCATCCGGGGCCTGACAGAGGACAGGATTGCCGAGGGAGTAGGCCGAGCGGTCCAGCAGAATTTTGGATTTATCCCATGTCGTGGCTTTCTTAGGGCGGCGCGAGAGAACCAGGCTGGCGTCAACGTTCTCCTTTTCCGGGTAGGCATACCAGACGCTGAGCAGGTCGCCTGACGTCGTTTCCAAGATTGTCGCCGAATGACAATAGTTGGCGCCACCTTGGGGGTTATAAAGAAAATCCGATTCGGCGAGGGAATCGCGAAAGAGCGTTTGCATTAGACTTCGCGATAAACTGCGGTGGACCGTGCCGGTGAATACAGGGCTCGGCGATGCGCAAACATTATAGCGGGGGACGTTCCATCCCGGCGACTACTGCAACCAAACGCGGACAATTTTGTGGCCGTCCACCAACGAGAAGAGTTCTCCGGGGGTATAGTCAGTCCGGCGGGCGTTATCGGCGATGGTGACAAGGTTGATATCCCGCTCCTGCAAACGGCGGCGTAGTTCGTAGGGCACGAGGTCGGGCAGGTTATCCGTCGCGCCGGCGCCGAACGTCAGAGCGACACGGTCAATCCCGTTTTCCACCACGCTGATATGCAATGTTTCGGAACGCATGAGGGTTGGGCGTGCGGGTTTGCTGAGTACGGGTAGGGGGAGTGGGTCGCGCGCTTTGATCGAGCCTGTAGCCTCGATCCAGTCGACGGGCGCACCGAGTATTTTCAGATAGTGGAGGAGGCCCTGAAACGCCCGAAGAATAAAGATCATCCCGGGTGATCCGGCGGCTCGAAAAGTCATCCGATCTTCTCCGAGGACGTCACCCAAGCGCTCTTTGAGATGCCAGGCTGAGACATCGAATTTTCCCGCGTGGTTAAACGGGGCGGAGAGGAGGGCGGAAACGGCGGGAAGCTTGGGGGCGAGTTTTTTTAGGACGGCGGGGTCAAAGCCCAATTGCGTGAATCGCGCGGCAATGGTGTTTTCATTCGATTCCGCGGAACGCGGATCGGTCATCAGACCGCGAATTCCGGCTTGGAAGCGAGGTGGGATATGTTTCACGCAGCCAAAGTCCAGAAGACCCACCGTGGCGTGGCCGTTCACTTTAAGAAAACGATAGTTGCCCGGGTGGGGATCGGCGTGGATGAAGCCCCACTCGAAAACACCTTTGAAAAACAGTTCAACCAAGCTGGATGACAGCGCCGCCCGGTCGCGCTGCGGCCAGAGCCGCGCCTGCGCCAGCGTTTCTCCTTCAAGCCAGGTCGTGACGAGGAGCTTCTCGTTGCTTAATTCCGGTACGACGGCGGGAAGAGCGATCGGCGAAAAAAGCGTGCGGGCAAGTTCTGTGAACTGATTGAGGGAGCTCGCTTCAGAGCGGTAATCGACCTCCCGACGGAGTGATTCACCAATTTCGGCCCGATAGGCTTTGAGGTCGAAGCCGCGACGGATATCCCCGACTGGAGCGGTCAGCCACCCCAGCGCTCTGAGGTCATATTCGATGGTGGTCGCGATGCCGGGATGCTGGATTTTGACGGCTACCTCGCGACCGTCGATTAGCGTGGCGCGATGAACCTGCCCGACGGAGGCGGCGATACCGCGCGGCGAAAACGCCGAGAAAAAAGTTTCCAGTGGTCCCTCGAGTTGGCGAACAACTTCGGCGCTTGCATCCGCTCCAGAAAGGGAAGGTTCGTTTTCGGTGAGCTTGGTAAAGGCCGGATCCGAAGCCTCGATCTCGCTAAAGGCGAGGAGTTGACCGATCTTTTGCGGCAGGCCGTGCAGGAGTCCGAGCCGGTCGACCAATCGACGCCGAGCTTCATCGCGTTTCGGACCCGCGCTCCGGCCGCGAACGGCGGCAAGATCACGGGCGAGTAAACCGAGCTGGGCCGTGCGTTTCAGAGTCGCGTTCATCCGTGATTCCGTGGGCGGATTCCGCTATTTTTAGCGAGCAGTTGAAAGAGTATATTAAGCAAGGAGAGGTGGTGGCCAAATCGTTTAGTTGCGATTGGCTGTTCCGCGGGTGATTACAGTCGTGGATCTGGTGGCGGCTGCCGGAGGGCGGATGTGAGTCCGACAGCGCCAGGCTGATTCAGGAAAAGGACGAGCCAACCGGAATAAAGGTGCGCGGGCCAAAGTAGTCAATATAGCGCGCCGACCAGTGGCTCCATTGCCGGGCCTCATCGCCTTTCCAGGCATGATAGTGCCGGACACAGTTCTGGTAAAGGACCTGGGCGGGGCCGCTGGGGTCGGCTTCGAGACCGTTTTCCTCCACGACAAAGTGGTTCTTGTCGTTTTGATATTCCGACCACGGACACACGTAGAGACGAACGCGATCGATCTGGCCATCGACCCGGCCGTTCATGCGCCGATCCTCGAGAATGAGATCCATGCGGTCACGTTTGGTGGGGTCACCCGGAACCTTGCGACCAAACGAAAGCGTGAGCCCTTCGTATTGGCCGTCGGCGGAATCGTGATTGTGATAGAACGTGAAGACCATCAATCCCGGGTCCGCGAGCAATTCGGTGGCAAACGCCTGGTAGGCCGGCGGAGCGAGTGCCACCAAGCGGGCTAGCAACGGTGCGATGGGGGCGAAATAGTCGGGATCGCGGTTCTGGTTCTGAAGATGGGTCCGGAAAACATTTAGACCGTATTTATTCCATGCCCGGGACCAGCCGAGGCCCTTGCCCTGGCGTTTTTGTTCGAGCGCGTTCATGAGCTTGCGGAGAAGCCAATTGGGGCGCTGCTGCAGATTCAGTTCGCGCATCAGCGCGGGAACGGAGAGCTCCTCGACTCGAAGCGATTCGGCGTCGAGGGGAAGGGTGGCGGTATTCATGAGAGGAATGGGAGAAAGCGGAAACGTGAGGCGAAGGCGGTGGGGGGAAGGGGCTTCGGCAGCGATAGCCCTCGTGGTTGCGGTCTTGATTTCGGGAACGCGTCAGGGCGAGCGCGGTTGACAAAACCGACGGCGACCTGGGCGTGATGCCGCCCAGGTCCGGATTGGAAGGCTGATTATCGTTTAATATTGGCGCCATCCACAATCGTTTTGAGGGTGGCGGAGAGTCGCCCCAGTTCTTGAGCGGCGGAGAGGGTGTTGTTGGCGCCCTCCGTCGTGCTCTTGGCGGCCTGTGAGACGTTCGTGATATTTTTCGAGATCTCGTTGCTCCCCTTGGCTGCTTCCGTGGCGTTACGGGCGATCTCGTTGGTGGTGGCGGACTGCTCCTCCACTGCACTCGCAATGGTGTTGGAGATGTCGTTGATCTGGCCGATGACTTTGGCGATTTCGGCGATGGCCGTGACGGCGCTTTTCGTGTCGCCCTGAATGGCTTCAATCTTGCCGCTGATGTCCTCGGTGGCAGCCGCGGTTTGCTTGGCGAGTTCCTTGACCTCGTTGGCGACGACGGCGAAACCCTTACCGGCTTCCCCGGCCCGGGCCGCCTCGATCGTGGCGTTGAGGGCGAGGAGATTAGTCTGTTGCGCAA
>CAYVDZ010000045.1:0-15004 GCA_964450575.1 uncultured Opitutus sp. | reverse complement strand
CACCTATCGGAGATAGGCTCCGTCGCCCGCGCCTTGGTCGGCGACCCAATCCCGGCGCAGCTCTGCGCGTTTACTTCTGACCGAGTCCCTTACGCCGTATAACCGGGAACGTCACCCGGCACACCGGCGTCCGCGGAAGCGGCATTTTACCGTTTGGTTTTGCCCTCATCCCGCCGCTCTCATTTCTCAAGGCCATGATTCCGGCTTCCACCCCGGCCCGCGGGCCCGCCTTTCAGCGGTTTCTCAATGGCGTCGAGCGGGCCGGCAATGCCCTCCCCCAACCGGCGACGCTGTTCGCCCTGCTCGGCCTCTTCATCATTCTGCTCTCGGGCGTGTTCGCTCAAGCCGGTGTGCAGGTCACGAATCCCGCCAACGGTCAAACCGTCCAAGCGGTCAGCTTGCTCAACGTCGCCGGCTTGCAGCGGATTATCACGCAGACGTTACCCAATTTCATTAATTTTCCGCCGCTTGGTGTGGTGATCGTCTGCTTGCTCGGAATCGCCGTCGCGGAGTCCACCGGGCTGATCGGCGCTGTGGTGCTACTGCTCGTCCTGGCCGCCCCTCGCACCCTGATCACGCCGATGGTGGTTTTTGCCGGGGTAATGTCGAATGCCGGGGGTGACATTGGCTACGTGATGCTCATCCCACTGGCCGCCGCGATCTTCCATTCGTTAGGTCGCCATCCCATTGCCGGGCTCGCCGCCGCCTTTGCCGGCGTCTCCGGAGGATTCAGTGCGAACCTTCTCGTCGGCACGATCGACGTCCTCCTGGCAGGTTTAACCCAAAGCGCGGCCTCAATCATAAATCCCGATTACGTCGTCACCGGCGTCGCGAACTACTATTTCATGTTCGTGGCGACGTTTGTCATCACCGGCGTCGGCACCTGGGTGACGCACCGCTTTGTTGAGCCACGCCTCGGGCCGTATCGCGGGGACGCCAAACCGGAGCCGCTCGTCCCGCTCAGTGCGGCGGAAAAACGTGGATTGCTTTGGGCTCTGATCTTCAGCCTCGCCGGTGTTGGCCTCCTTCTCTGGGGGCTCATTCCGGAAACGGGCTTCCTGCGCGATCCCAAGCAGACGACAGATCCCATTCTCCGCTCTTACTTCATTTCAAACCTGGTACCGTTCATCCTCTTCGCGGGGTTGGGACTCGGCCTCTCGTATGGCTTGGGCGCACGGACCCTTCACTCGGACACGGACGTCGTGAAAGGGATGGAGCGGTCCATGGCCACCCTCGCGGCGTACCTCGTTCTCGCCTTCTTTGCGGCTCAGTTCATCGCCTATTTCAGTTGGACCAATCTGGGGATCATCACCGCCGTGAATGGCGCCGATCTGATCCGCTCCGCGGGTCTCGAGAAGCTTCCGATTCCACTGATGATGGCGCTCATCCTCTTCTCCGCGGGGGTGAACCTGATCATCGGCAGCGCCTCCGCAAAATGGGCGCTGCTCGCGCCGATCTTCGTTCCGATGTTCATGCTCCTCGGCTACTCCCCGGAACTGGTGCAGGCGGCCTATCGCGTCGGCGACAGCTGTACAAATATTATTACGCCCCTCATGGCTTACTTTCCCCTGATCCTGACCTTCGCCGCGCGCTACGACCGCCAGGCCGGCATTGGAACGCTGATCGCGGCCATGCTGCCCTACTCCATTGCGTTCCTGGCCGCGTGGACGCTGTTGTTGATCATCTGGATATCGTTTGGGATTCCAGTCGGGATCAACGCCCCGCTGTATCTAACGCGATGATACAACGCGAGACCCGAAAGAGACCGGGGATCCTCGCTGTTTCCGGTGAGCACAGAAGAATGAACTTGGAACCTACAGTTGGATCCACAGATTCCACAGATGGACACAGATGATCAAGGCATTCTGTATTTCGGGCCCTTCACCTTGCGGGTAAATAGCAGTCAGGTGCTCCTTGATTTAGAATGCTCTGGATCCGTGCCATCCGTGGCATCCGTGGCATCCGTGGCAAATCTGAACTGCCGAATTTAGGGTGAACAAAAGATAACGGAGGAAACGAAGATCGAATCTTACTGGCGCACTCCTTCGTTTTCATCGTTACCGCTTCTGTTCAATTTCGATGCGCGCCTGCCTCGCGTTTATCCACTGAGAGGAGCGAAGAACCGAGACCGGGGGCCCCGCGCCCAGTCCGGCGCGGACGCGAGCCCTCCCGGAACAAAACTGAACGCAGACGTCAGCTTTCCCGCAGGACGGAAAGCACCTTTTTTTCGTACGTTTCGGAATGCTCGGCACCAAGCTTCCGATCGCGAATCTGACCGGTGCGATCGATCAGGAAAGTGGTCGGAATCGCTTCCACTCCGCCGAACGTCCCGGTGATCGCGTCGTCGCCCATGAGAATGGTATAATTGATGGCGAACTTATCAGCGAACGCTTTGACCACCTCCGGGCCAGCCTGATCGAGCGAAATCCCGACAATCGCGAAGCCCTCTTTGCCGTACTTTTTTTGCATCTCGACGTAGCCCGGAATTTCCACGCGGCAGGGCCCGCACCAAGTCGCCCAAAAATCGATGACGACCACTTTCCCCTTCAACTCCTCTGAGCGCACCACCTTGCCGTTAAGATCCTGCAGTTGCCACGACGGAGCAGGACCCAGTTTCGGCAGAGCCGCGTGGGTTTCCCCGCCCGCGGACACCTGAGCCACGGCGCCGTCAACTGTGGGGATCGGTGGCTCCTTTTTGCCCGGATTACAGCCCGGACCGACCAGCAAGGCGGAAAAGCAGAGAAAAGGAGCGAGTGTCAGTCGTTTCATGATAAAAGTGAGATAGACCATGAAGGTAAGAGGCACCACCGCAAATTCTCTTCCCCGAAAACTTCTCCAAGGCCGCGGCTGCCACCCGGGCTGTTCCAGCGGCCGGCCTTCCCTGAGGGACTCGGTCAGAAATAAACGCGCAGAGCTGCGCCGGGATTGGGTCGCCAGCCAAGGCGCTGGCGACGGAGCCTATCTCCGATAGGTGACTGAGCCAGCAACGCCGGATCGCGACTCAAGCCCAAGTAGATTTGAGCGTTTATTTCTGACCGAGTCCCTGAACCCGTTTACGTATCGCGCGCTTCGGGAAGATCCAATCCCAGCGTCTCGACAAACTTCTTCATCGCGGGCGTCAGGACGCGTCCCTTCCGATGCAGGATCGCGAGCGGCCGCGTGAACTCCTTCCCCTTGAAGCGCAACACGGCGAGCGTCCCCTGCCTCTGTTCTTGGACGACGGTGGCTTGGGGGACGATGGCAATACCATGGTCGATCTCCACCGCCCGTTTAACCGTCTCGATATTGTCGAACTCCATCACCGGCTCGATCTCGAGCTTGTGTTCGCGAAAGATCAGATCGACCGCTTTGCGCGTCGGAATATCCGGATCAAAACCGATAAACTTTTGCGCCGCAAGATCCTTCACCTCAATATCAGTCCGCTTGGCCAGCGCATGCAACGGGTGAGTGATGAGCACCAAGTTGTCGTTCCGGAACGGCAACACCTCGATTTGTCGCTGCCGCACGGGAAATGCCACCAGTCCGAAGTCGACGGAGTTGTGCAGGATATCCTCGTAAACCAAGTTGGAGCGGCGGTATTCCACCCGCACATTCACCGATGGAAAGTCGTGCAGGAACCGCTTGATGAACGGCGGTAACTCGTGAAGGCCAATGGAATAGATCGTGGAGATACGAATCGTGCCACTGATGACCTTTTTCATCTCCTGCAATTCGGAGAGCAGCGTTTCGTAGGTGTGCAGCATCTCCTTGGCGGCGTCGTACACGCGCTGTCCTTCGCGCGTAAGCTGGAATTGCTTCTGACTCCGGTCGATCAGCAACGTCTTGAAGTGCCGCTCCATCGCGCGCGCTTGTTGGCTGACCGCCGATTGCGTGATTCCGTTGAGCTTGGCGGACTTTGAAAAGCTCTTCGTTTCGACCAAGTCGGCGAAGATTTTGAAATTCTCGATCTGCATGATTAGCTAGCCTTGTTCGATCCAGACTAGAAAAACTTCTCTTCCCGTAAATGCTTAAGTAGATTTTCTAAACATTGGGTTCCTTTTTCCACGGCCATGTTAATTAACTACGACGAATTCGTCCGCCGGGCCGACGCGATCCAGGCGCGGATCGTGGCGGAATGTAAGCGGGTCGGTCGCGATCCCGCTGCAGTGCAACTCCTCGCCGTGACCAAGACCCATCCCGTCGCCGCCGCCGAATTCGCCGCCCGTTACGGCCTCAAACGCGTGGGCGAAAACCGGGTGCAGGAAGGCATGGAGAAGCGGGCCCAGACCGAGGTGCCATTGCTTTGGGATTTGATCGGTCACTTGCAGTCCAACAAATCGAAACTCGCAGTGCAGTTCTTCGATCGGGTGCAGAGCGTCGACAGCGTAAAGCTGCTCACGCATCTGGATCGCGCGGCCACCGAGCTGGGTAAGACGCTCCCGATCCTTCTGCAGATCAATGCCGGCAACGATCCCGCCAAGTTCGGTGCCGAGTCGGAGGAAGCACCCGCTCTCCTCGAAACCGCACTCGCCAAGGCGGCGTTGCGCGTCGAGGGCCTCATGACGATCGCGCCGCTGGGGACGACACCGGATGAGACGCGCGCTCACGCGCAACGCACCTTCAACAATCTCCGCGAGATGCGTGATAGGCTCGCCGCCCGCTTCCGGGTTCCGCTCGCTGAGCTCTCGATGGGCATGACCGGCGATCTCGAAATCGCCGTCGCCGCCGGTAGCACGGTAGTACGCGTCGGCACTGCACTCTATGGTGCACGGGAATGACCAGGCGAGCGCCCGGCAGACCACTCCGACGAATATTACAGGCGGCCCTCCGCCGCGCTGCTTCAGCAGCTGCGGTTGATTGAAGTCACCGCACGAGAGATCGAAAAATCGTATCTCGCGGAGGCTGCGAAGCTAACAGTAGCTCGCAAAAATGATGTCCGTTTTTGTCCGAACAAGGCGCCCGTTTTAGCGTGCTAAACGCCAGGGAAATTTTACCAGGAATCGTCCGTTTCCCTATTGCACCATCGGGGAAAAGTTTTTCGCTTTCACTTGTGGAAATCGAATCACTCAGCCCCGGAGAAAGTGAGGCCTTCCTGAGTCTGCTGGACGATACGAGTCCGATGGTACGCCGGGCCCTTCTCGCGCGTTTTGCTCAGCTCGGCGCGGCCTCCGGTCCTTTTTTGGAGGCTGTCTCCCGCGGCTCGAATCGCGTGCTGGCGCGTCATGCGCTGTTTTTCATCGAGGAACTCCATTTTTCGGATCCCGTAGCCGAGTTTCGCGGCTATATTCGCTCGCTCAGTTACGAATTGGAATCGGGCGCGTTACTCCTTGCGCGCACCGCGACGCCTCACTTGGACGTCGGCAATTGCTGCCGCGAACTCAATCAAATCGCCGAACGCTGTCGGGAACTAATCGTCGAGCCGTCCTCGGCGCGCGAAAAATGCCGGGTGCTCAATCGCGTGTTGTTTCACGAATTGGGGTTTCATGGCAACGTGGAGAACTATACGGATCCGCGGAATAGTTTTATCGATCAGGTCCTCGAGCGTCGCACCGGCATCCCCCCTTTCCCTGAGTATTGTTTACTTGCTCGTCGCGGATCGGCTGGGCCTCAATCTCGAACCCGTCGGGTTGCCCGGGCACTTTATTGTCGGGTGCTTCGCGGATGATCTGCCGTTCTTTATCGATCCGTTTGACCGCGGCGTATTTCGCGATGCAGACGAGATCTTCGATTTGCTGCGTGCGAACAATATCAAACCGCGGCCGACCGATCTTTCACCGACGCCGATTCGCGAGGTTCTCTGCCGCAGCTGCCGCAATCTCGTGAATCATTATACGTCCGCTGGCGAGCCCGCCCGGGCGAAACTCTTTGCCCGCTTTGTGGAAGAGTTCGAGACGACCTACGCGAAACACGCGAATTCGTAATTCGCTTCCAAGGTAAGGATAAAAGGTTGGGTTCCTCGCTGTTTCCGGGTGAGCACAGAAGAATGAACCGGAGATAACGGAGGAAATGAAGATCCAATCTTCCTGGCGCACACCTTCGTTACCTCTGTTCAATTCCGAGGTACGCCTGCCTCGCGTTTATCCCCTGAAAGCAGCGAAGAACCAAAGATTGGGAGTAACCGCCCGGGCTGCGGGACGCAACCGCCCGGGTCGGGCACTTCCTCTGATTTGACATTGCCCGGCGGCCTCCCGCCAATCCGTCCGCGATGCCCGCTGATCCTGTTCTCACTTTCCACGACCTTGAATCGTGGTCTCGTCCTGGCACGTCCCTCGCCGTCCTCGGGCACCCCATCAAGCACTCGATTAGCCCGGCGATGCACAACGCTGCGCTCACCGAACTGGCCGGGCACGATGGCCGTTTCGCGGACTGGAAATACGTCCGTTTCGAGATTCACCCAAACGATTTGCCACCGGCGCTCGAACATTTGCATGCCAAGGGATTTCGCGGGATCAACCTCACGGTCCCGCACAAGATCATCGCGTTCGATCACGTGGCTGAGGTCGATGCAGCGACAAAACCGGTCGGAGCAGTGAACACGCTCCTGTGGACGCCCGGCGGATGGCGCGGGTTCAATACCGATGGCTATGGTCTGGCGGCGGCGGTGTGGGAAACCCTTCAGCTGGACCTCGCTGGCGCCGACATCGTGTTACTCGGGGCCGGCGGCGCGGCGCGGGGCGCTGCCGTCGAATGCCTTCAGCGCGGTTGTGCCTCGCTGTGGATCGCGAATCGCACGCGGGAAAACCTGGACGCCCTACTGCGCATTTTGATGCCCCTCGCCGGACAGATTCCGATGCGAGGATTCACGCCCACCGAGGTGCCGACCAACCTTCCGCCCGGAGCACTCGTGATTAATGCCACGAGCGCGGGACTGCGTGACACCGACCCGTTGCCCATCGCACTCGAATCCCTGCCGCAGCCACGCGCGGTGTTCGACATGATCTACAATCCTCCGGAGACGCCGCTGCTTCGCCACGCGGCGCAACTCCGGATTCCAACCGCGAACGGACTCAGCATGCTGGTTCATCAGGGCGCCAAGGCCCTGGAAGTGTGGACGGGCGTAAGTGCAAACCTCACCGCCGGAACCATGGCTGCGGCGGTTCGCGCCGCACAAGGGAAGCGAACCGGAACGTAAGCGGGCGCGGAGAAATTCAGCCACGGCAGCGCCGCCCGTTTTTCCGGGTGTCCACTTTCCCCTTTTCCAGCTACTCGGTTCCTCTCTCCCCGATTTCCCGATTTCCCAATTTTCTCTAAAAAGCAGTTAAGCCACAGATTTCACCGATGGCCACAGATTACCAAGGCATTCTGCATTTCGGGCACTTCACCTTTCGGGTTAATGGCAGTCAGATGCTCCTTGATCTGCAATTCGCTGTATCCGTGTCATCCGCGGTTAATCTGAACTGCCGAATTTAGGTTTTCCGCCTTCCCACCTTCCCAATTTTCCGCCTTTCCGCCCCATGGCTCTCGAAGATTATGCCGCATTTTCCGCTGCGTTTCCGTGGTTCTTCCCGGTGGCGGCGTTTCTGTTTGGACTCTGCGTCGGCAGCTTCCTGAACGTCGTTATTTATCGCGTCCCGAAAGAGGAATCCGTCGTGCTGCCCGGCTCTCATTGCGGATGCGGCCAACCCATCGCGTGGTACGATAATATTCCGGTCCTCTCGTGGCTGCTGCTCCGCGGCCATGCTCGTTGCTGCGGCCGGGCTTTTTCGTTCCGATATCCCTTTGTCGAATTACTGACCGGCGTGCTGTTCGTCGCCTGTTGGCTGACATTTTCTCCCTTGGTCGCGCTGTGCGGTTGGATTTTCCTCAGCGCGCTGATCGCGGCGACGTTCATCGATCTCGATCACATGATCATCCCCGATGTCTTCACGATCGGACTCGGCACGCTGGGTGTAGTCCTGTCGTTTGCCGTGCCGGCTTTGCACGGCCAGGCGGGGGACTATTTCCTCGTCGACAGTTTCCGAGCGGGGCTTGCCTCGATCCAAGGTTTGCTTATCGGATCCGCCGTCGTGCTGTGGGTGGCGCTGATCGCCGAGACTCTGCTGCGCAAAGAGGCGATGGGCTTTGGTGACGTTAAATTCGTCGGCGCGATCGGAGCCTTCTGTGGTTGGCAAGGTGCGGTCTTCGCGCTCTTCGGCGGCGCCGTCGTCGGCACCGCCTGGTTCATGATCGCCAAACTCATCGAGTGGATCTCAAGGAAACCGCGCGTGACGGCTCCCGCGGAACTCGAACCGGAGTCGGTTGACCGCGCGGGGTTCAGTCATGAGGGGGCTCTTTCTTTTGGAGCGCACGTTCCATTTGGTCCGATGCTCGCGATCGCCGGAGCACTCTACTTCCTCTGGTTTCGTGAGCCCATGGCGGCGTGGCTGACGGACGTAGCGCTGCTCTTTTAACGCAGATCACCCTTCAACCTCGAACCCGTAGTGAAGCCACAGATTCCACGATTGAGCTCAGATTACCAAGGCTGGTCTTCATTTCGGGCACTTCACCTTGCGGATTAATGGCAGTCAGGTGCTCCTTGCAAGCGCCCGAAGCGAATGGGAACGGATCTAAACTCCTTCGTTTTGAGAATCACGTTTATCACACCTGAAACGGCATCGGAGCGATAGGTCGCGGACGCGCCGTCCGAGAGAATTTCCACGCGTTCAACGGCCGAAACCGGGATCATGCCCCACCCGGGCCGTTTGCCTCATATTCGTCACGTGCTTGCCTTCACCCCGTCGTCATGACCGTCTTCGGGAGGGTGAAAGATCTCCAAGCCATCGTCGCCGCGCTCGTCGCTGAAGACCCAAAACCATCGGTCTTGGCAACGCTCGTCAGCGTATCAGGATCGTCGTACCGTCGGCCCGGAGCCCGCCTCCTGATTGCCGCCGACAAGGAGCGGACCGGCTCAATTAGCGGCGGCTGCCTCGAGGAGGACGTGATGGCCCGGGCCGCCCGCGTCTCCGCCACCGGGCAAGCCGATGCCGTCGTCTACGACACCACGTCGGAAAACGACCTCGTCTGGGGAGTCGGTCTCGGTTGTCACGGAATTGTGCGCGTGCTGTTGGAAAAACTCCCCCCGCGCCCGCCTTGGGCCACTGTCCTCGCAGAGAATTTCGCCCGCCGTCGTCGTACGGCCCTCGCCATCCTTCATGGCGGCGACTCTACTCAATCTTGGGGTACACGACTCGCGGCGCCCGGCGATTGCGCGGATCCCGACGCTCTCTTTCTAGAAACGATTTCCCCGCCCACCGCCCTTACTATCTTTGGTGCTGGCGATGACGCCCAGCCGCTGGTCCGGCTGGCGAAGGAACTCGGATGGTACGTCACCATCGCGGATCCGAGAGGCGCGTTTGCCACTGCCAGCCGTTTCCCGATGGCGGATGCGATTGTCACCGGTCCCGCTGATCACCTCGTGGCGCGCATCGCACCGGGTCCCGATACGCTCGCAGTCGTAATGACCCACCACTACGTCCACGATCTGCCCCTTCTGCGCGCATTGCTCGATCGACCGCTCGCCTACCTTGGTCTGCTTGGACCGCGAAAACGCGCTGACAAACTCTGCGATGACCTCCGCACCGCCGGCCTCACGCTTTCGGCTGAGCAACGAGCTCAGTTGCACGCACCCGTCGGGCTGGATTTGGGAGCCGACGGCCCCGAGCAAGTCGCTCTCGCCATCGTGGCGGAAATGCAAGCCGTGCTCACCGGTCGCAATGCGCGCCCCCTCCGCGAGCGCGACCTCCCCATTCATGACTGACGCTGCTCTGCCGTCCTTTCGTTTCGGCGTCGCCCTTCTCGCCGCGGGCGCCTCCACCCGAATGGGCAGCCTCAAACAATTGCTTACCCTCGATGGCACGTCTCTGCTGGTGCGCGCCGTCGAAACCGCCCTCGCGTCCCCCGCCTGGCCGGTCGTCATCGTGCTCGGGGCGGAAGCGGAAAAACTCCGGGCCACCCTCGCGCGCTATCCTGTCATCGTAACAGAGAACCCGGCGTGGTCCGAGGGCATGGCCTCGTCGATTCGCGCCGGCATCACCACCCTGCAGCAGTTTTCGCGCAGTCTCGACGCCGCGGTGATCGCCCTCTGCGATCAACCCGCTTTTTCTCCAGCGACCATCGCGGCGTTAGTCGCGACCCAGCGCGCGACCGGAAGCACTATTGTCGCCGCCCGCTACTCCGGTCGAAACGGGGCGCCCGCACTCTTCCTCCGCGAACACTTCCCCACTCTGACCTCGCTCACTGGAGAAGAAGGAGCACGGGAACTGCTGAACGGCCCCACCTCACGCGTGGCCGCCGTGGATCTGCCGGATCTCGCCTTCGATCTCGATACCCCGGATGACGTCGCGAGGTACCACGAGCGCCAGCGGGGGTGAGTGCCACCAATCGGCGGGCTCAGAACGCACCCGTCAGGGAAATCGCCTCAGCCGCCCACGCGCCTGCCCACGCTAAAGCTGGGCCTTCAGCTCGCGCGCGCGCCGCAACGCGGTCTCGACATCGGCATCGCGCACGGTGAAGTGACCCATTTTCCGGCCGGGCCGCGGGTCGGATTTACCGTAGAGATGGAGCTTTGTCCGCGGCGCCGCCAACAAGACTTCCCAGTTGGGTTCGCCCAGAAGGCTCCCGTTTTCCCGACGCCACGAATCACCCAGGATGTTCACCATCACGCTCGGTTCCCGGAGGGTGACGTCACCCAACGGTAGGCCGCACACCGCGCGGACATGCTGCTCAAACTGACTGGTCTCGCAGCCATCCAGCGTCCAATGGCCGCTGTTGTGCGGGCGCGGCGCGAGTTCGTTCACGAGCACGCCACCTTCCGGAGTTACAAACATCTCGACTGCCAGCAAACCGACGACTTCGAGTTTTTCGGCGATCGCAATCGCCAGTGCTCCCGCCGCCCGTGCCACCGCCTCGCTGATCCGCGCCGGCACAATTGAGAAATCGAGAATGTGATCGGTATGGATGTTCTCCGCCACCGGGAAGGCGCGCACTGCCGAGGGTTCGCCGTTCGCAGCAGTACTGGAGCGCGCCACGATAACCGAGACTTCCGCGGTGAATTCAACCCAGCGCTCCACCACACAGCGGCGGCCCCGAAAGATCGCCCGGGCTTTGGTCAGATCCGCCTCGTCGATCAGTTTCATCTGGCCTTTGCCATCGTATCCAAAATCCGCGGTCTTCACCACACAGGGCAGCCCGACTTCGGCGACCGCCGGTGCGATTTCCCCGTCCAAGGCCTCGGCATACGGCACATGCGGGAAGCCGTGGGCGCGCAACCACGTCTTCTCCCGCTGCCGGTTCTGGCAAACATGCAGCACTCCGGGCCGTGGAAACAGCGGCACATGCGGAGCGATCATCTCGAGCGGAGCCGAGGGGATGTTCTCAAACTCATACGTCACCACGGCGCACTCCCGCGCAAATGCCGTCAACGCTGCGATGTCCTCGTAACCCGCGTTGACCTCTTTATTCGCCACCGCACCGGCCGGACACGGCCCCACCGGTTCGAATACTTGCATGCGATAGCCCAGCGACTGGGCCGCCTGGCCCAGCATCCGCCCCAGTTGCCCGCCACCAAGGATGCCAATCGTGTTACCGGGGGAAATCATTCCGATGCGTCAGAGGTTAAAAAATTAATACTCGAAAGGCCCGATGCGGTCGGCACCCGGATCCTCGTTCAAGGGCTAAAACGCCGCGATTCACCGCGCACCGGCCACCACCGGCAACCGGGCCTTCATCACCTTCCCGGTTTGCTCGCGACGAAACGTCTTTAAGGCGGACGCGATGGCGGGATCGGACGGCGCCAGGATCGCCGTGGCAAACAGGGCTGCATTGATTGCTCCCGCTTTGCCGATGGCAAAGGTCGCCACCGGCACGCCCCCCGGCATCTGTACGATCGAAAGCAGCGAATCCATGCCCCTCAACGCATGGGACTCCACCGGCACCCCCAGCACGGGCAGGGCCGTGAGCGCCGCCGTCATGCCCGGCAGATGCGCCGCCCCGCCCGCTCCGGCAATGATCACGCGCAAGCCGCGGGCTTCCGCCTTTTCGGCATAACTCACCATCAGCTTCGGTGTCCGGTGAGCGGATACGACCCGCTTTTCGTAGGACACGCCCAGCGCGTCCAACTGCGCCGCCGCATACTGCATCGTCTCCCAATCCGAGGTGCTGCCCATGATGATCCCAACCAAAGGTCCGCTCATATTAGGCGGTAAGGGGTGATGCCTTCGCGATGTCGCCGCAATGCAAACTTGCGCCCCGGCCGCGTTTCACCGCGCCCCCCGCCCATCACTCCGGAGGCCGGAAAAGTCGTACCCGCCAGACTCTGACTGATCAGGAGAACCGTCAGCTGATGGGTTGGTGGGCAGTGGATCTGTTGGTGGACCGGATCATTCATCGCGACTCCGGGGCCCCGGCTAATCCGGGATCACGATGGTGAAGCGCGAGTAGATGGATGGAAAACCCTGCGCGTGCAGCCGGCGAGGCACCTTGGGGCCAAACTTCAGATCGGTCCGGAATCTTAACGGCGCGACGACCAATCGGAGCAAATTGCTGAATTGTTTTTCGAAACGGTTTTCGGAGGGAGGAACTCCTCAGTGCCAAGCCCGTTGACAGTCAAAATCGCTGGAAACAACGGGCTCCAGGGAGCCGGCCGATCAAACCGCGGCGCGCCGGAAGCCGGCGGTATTTTCCCACTGATCCAAGCCATGTGTCGTGCCGCAATCGGGACACGGAATTGCCGCCTTGGCGGACCGGCAGTGGGGGCAGATTCCGCGGGTTGAAAATGGATCGAAGCCCTGCCCGCAACTTCCACATTGCCAGATCGGTCCGCCAGTCGGCGCCTCGCGGCAGGTCGGGCAGGCGAAACCCGCATGTCGCGGCCGCCGGGCCAGTGCCATCATGGCCTGCGCCTGGCGGAATCCCGCGAGGCATTGCTGGCCGAGAAAAATCGAGAGCAGGCCGATGATCAACCAGCGGTCCGGATTGCGCCAATAAAAGTAACCGCCGATTCCAATGATACCGACAAAGCCGAGGCTCGACGCCACGAGCAAGCTCCGGGCCCGGCCGATGACAAACCAGAGGAGCGAACGCAGAATCTGTCCCCCGTCGAGCGGATAGACCGGGAGCATATTGAAGACCAGCAACGCAATGTTGATGAAGAATACTGCCCGGAGGAAACGGCCGAAATCAGGATAATCGATCCCCCATCCCAGGTTGACGCGGGCCCACATCAGGCCGGCGATCACCGGAATCAGCAGGACGTTGACCAACGGTCCGGCCGCAATGCTCCACAACTCAGCGCCAGGCCGCGGCGGTGGTTGCACGAAGGCGACGCCTCCCAGCGGCCAGAGAACAATCTCGTCGGCTTTTCCGCCGGTCTGGCGACACGCCAGCGAGTGCCCAAATTCGTGCATCAGCACGATGACGAACAACGAGAGGTACTCGACGATGTTCCACACTTGGGAGGAGTACGCCTCGCTTCGCAACGTCACCTGGATGACCGCGAACACGAACCACCACCAATGCAGGTAAACTTGGATGCCGGCCACGCGAAAGAGGCGGAACGAGCCGGAACGGGAAGGGAGCATCCACGAGAGTGAAGGCCGAAGTGCGCGCGTTGAAAGGGCGAAGTAGAAAACCCCGACAGCCCGCGCCGGGAAAAGAGGTGCGCTCCTTCTTCGATAAGTGAGACAGACATTCCGGTCTGGCCCAGCCCTCGATCACCCAACGGCCTCGCTCCATTGTGAAACAATCAGGATCGGTTATGCTTTTAAATGAGCCGAGCCTTTGTCCGCGAGTCGGACGTATCACCCCTGCCGGAGTTACCGGCCTTGATTTCACCTCTGCCACCGGGAGCAAAAAACTATCTGACGCCAAGGGGCGCTCAGCGCTTGCGGGACGAACTCACCCAGCGCCTCGAACAGGAGCGCCCCAGGCTGACCGCGGCTCCGGTCGATGACATTGATGCCAGACGCGAACTCCAAGTATTGAATCAACGGATACGCTACCTGCAGGAAAGCCTGCGCACTGCAGAAATTACGGAACCACCGCCGCCACCCCACGACGTCGTGCGTTTCGGCGCGACGGTGACGGTGCGCGAGGCCGGCGACACCGAGACGCGGTACCGGATCGTTGGAGTCGACGAGACCAATCTCGAGCGCAACGAGGTCAGCTGGCTCGCCCCGATTGCCCGCGCACTCCGGAACGCCCACCTCGGCGAACGCGTGGTCTTCTCGACGCCGCGCGGGGCGAACGAACTCGAGATCGTCGCCATTTCCTACGACGCCTGACGTCCCGCCCAACGGAACCGAACTGCGTTTGGAAGAATGATACAGGCATTGCTGCCTGTTCCGTCTTTCCGAAGAATGATGACAGACAGGAATGTCTGTCTCACTCCGAAATACAGCTCACGCTCACCGGGGAACCACCCGATGCGCCAGATCGGAAGCGCCTTGATGACCGCGCCGGAAAAATATAGGCCAAGTCTGGTGACGTTCCACGGTAGGACCGAACCGGGTCCCCCCGGCTGGACAGCCACCCGGAAAAAACGCATCATCAGGGATCAATCGACGTCTACTCCAGAGTCGCATCTCCCCATGGCGTTTCTCAAAAAATTCCTCGTGATCGATGACAACGCGGACGGTCGCTCCCTCTTGGCGCGCACCCTCCTCCGTAAGTTTCCCCAGTCCCTGACGATCGAATGCGCCGAAGCGGCCGCAGCCACCCGCACCGCCAGCTCGGAACAGCTCGACGCGATCGTCGTCCACCGCGCGCGCGAAATGGAGGGAGTGGATTTGATCCCGCTGTTGCGCATGATCAATCCTGACATCCCGATCATTTATGTGAGCGGCCCCGACCGCAGTCAGGCGGCGCTGGCCGGCGGCGCCACCAGTTGCCTGAGTTACGATGCGTGGTTAAGATTGGGAACCGTCATTGCCGAAGCGCTCGATCCCCAACCGTGGCCCGCGCCCACAGCGCAGGCGACGAACGCAGCATAGATGATAGGATAAGCCTTCGCCTCTGCTGCGCGGGGCACCTTCCCCCCGCGCAGCAGAGG
>CAYVDZ010000044.1:0-15064 GCA_964450575.1 uncultured Opitutus sp. | reverse complement strand
CAATCGTGCATCGGGTGGTCGCGGATTATTTCGCCAGCCAAACCCGCGCAGTGGCCGAACGTTATTTCTGGCGAAACTCCCTTGCAACCTATCGCTGGCAACCGCGCGGCGCCGCCGCCAGCCTGGTCCGACGATAAAAGGCGAAAGGGAAGAAGGGAGGACTTATACTGCGTAACGACCGAACCGGGGCGGCCAAACCCGCCTCATCCGGCGCAAGGGCTGTCTAGGACAGGATATCTTTAATGACGTGCCCATGCACATCCGTGAGCCGGCGATTCGTGCCATTGAAATAATAACTCAGCCGCTGGTGGTCGAGCCCGAGCAGGTGGAGAATGGTGGCGTTAAAATCATATAACGTGGCTTTGTCCTGCACCGCCTTCCAGCCGAGATCATCGGTCGCCCCGTAACTATAGCCCGGCTTCACGCCCGCGCCCATCATCCAGCAGGTGAAGCCTTCTATATTATGATCCCGCCCCGTGCCGTTGGCCTGCATAAAGGGCATGCGACCAAACTCGGTGCACCACACGACGAGCGTGCGATCAAGTTGACCGCGTTGCTTCAGGTCTTGGAGCAAAGCCGCAGTCGGTTGATCGAGGATTTCTGCGTTGGCGCCGTGGCTTTCGAAAATCTCGGCGTGGCTGTCCCAGTTCAATTTGCCACCGCTCGCATAGGCTCCGTTGAAGAGCTGGACGACGCGCACGCCTTGCTCCAACAGGCGCCGGGCCAGTAAACAGTTCCGCGCGTAGTCAGCCTTGATCTTATTCGAAGACTTCGCGCCGTAACTCTCCAGGGTGGCCGGCGACTCCTCCGAGAGATCGCAGAGGCCCGGGATCGAGAGCTGCATGCGACCAGCAAGTTCATAGCTGCTGATCCGCGCCGCGAGATCGGTGTCACCGGGATAATGCGCCAAGTGCTCGTCATTCAACTTCGCCAATAAATCCACCGTCGCGCGACTCGCCCGGTCGTCCACGCCCAGCGCTCCGCTGAGATTACGCGGTGGCTCAACCGCACTGAACGCCGTTCCCTGAAACGCGGCTGGCAGAAACCCGGAGCCCCAATTATTCGGCCCCGCTTGCGGCCGGCCCCGCGGATCCGCGATGGCGACGAAGGCCGGGAGGTTCTCGTTCGCCGTGCCCAACGCATAACTCGTCCACGCTCCCAGGCTCGGATATCCTTCAGCTGTAAACCCGGTCGAAAGGAAATTTTCCGCCTGGGTGTGAGCCGCGTTCTTCGCCGTCAACGAATGAATAAAGCAGAGGTCATCCGTGAGCCCGGCCAGATGTGGAAACAAATCGGACACCATCTTGCCCGTCTGCCCCCGCGGTCTGAATTCCCAGAATGGCCTCGCGAGGTTTCCGATCGGTCCTTGAAACGTGACCTTCGGCGCGTTGGGCGGAGTCAGTCCATGGTATTTATAGAGCTCGGGTTTATAGTCCCAGGAATCCACCTGGCTGACCGCCCCCGCACAGAATATAATCAGAACCTGATCCGCCTTCGCCGGGAAATGGGACGCGCGCGCCCTGAAGGGCCGACCCGGATCGATCACCGGACGGATCGGGCTGGTCGAGCTCGCTTCCGCCGCGAGCAAACCGTCACGCGCTAACAGTTGGGCGAGGCCCAAACACCCCGCCGAGCGACCTAGATCCGCCAGAAAGGAACGGCGGTTTAACAAGCGACGTCCGTGGAGACTGGGATTCATGGCAGAAACAGGAATTCGTTGGAGTTGAGCAACGCCCGACAAACCGTGGAGAAATCCTCGGCCTGCATCGTTGCCAGACAGGCGGCGAGTTCGTTGGCCCGCGGCGGCCGCGCGAGCGTGAGAAGAAACAAGCGCTCGATCTGTCGAGTCGGGTCGCCGCCCACGTCCTCGACGATACGGCCCGACAGACGACGGGATTGCTCGATCGTGAAACGACCATTGAGCAGGTTCAGCGCCTGCAAAGGCGTGGTGGACTTTCCGCGCTTCGTAACCACTTGCCCGCAATCGGGCAGATCGAACGCCTTGAACATGCCATCGTCCGAGCCACGCATCTTCGCGAGGTAGATCATGCGCCGCCACGACGCCGGACCCGGATCGTCCTTCGGCTTCCATTCGTCGAAGGCACCCTTGGGCCCATAGATGTTCACCCCCGGACCACCCATCTTCAAATCAAGGGAGCCGCTGACCGCGAGCATGCTATCGCGAATGGTTTCCGCATCGAGTCGATGCGGCGGAAAACGTCCCAGGAAACGCGACTCGGGATCAATCCGCAGCGCGGTTTCGACCGGCCGACTTGATTGCCGGTAGGTCGTGCTCGTCACGATCAGCCGATGCACCGCTTTCAAGCTCCAGCCTTTTGCCACGAACTCGCGGGCCAGCCAGTCCAGCAATTCGGGATGCGTCGGCCGGCTGCCCACCGCACCGAAATCACCCGGCGTATCCACAAATCCGACACCAAAGTGATGCTGCCAGAGACGGTTCACCGCCACCCGGGCGGTAAGCGGGTTTTCGGGGCTGGCCAGCCAGCGCGCGAAGGCGACGCGCCGCGCACTCTCCGGAGCGTCGATCGCCATTTCTTCGCCACCCATGATCTCAACCGCGCCCGCCCCGACCGCCTCGCGCGGCTCTTCCGGATCACCCCGCATGAGCACATGCATGGCGTCGGGCTGCACCATGAAGCGCCCGGCGAACACCTGCGGCCCCCGGCGAAGCGCGATGAGCCGGACATTCAGTTCATTGAGTTCCTGCTCGAGCGCGAGACGTCGCGCCGCCTCCGCCGCGCTCAATCCATCCCCGCGCTCCTCGTCGGCGAGCGTCTGCCATGCACCGCTTTCGCCTGCGGCCTCGATGCGCCAGCGCGACGCTAGGTTCCGGCCATCCGCGGTCGCCTCGCGCAGCGGCTGCGACCGGTTCCGGCTCCAGCGGATGTGATCGATCCGATGGGGCTGGCGAAACTCGATTTCAACCCATGTGCCGCGACCTTGCAACGAAACCCACTGCGAGTTTTTTCCGAACTCGGCATCGACAATCAACGCGGCGTTGGCCGCGTGCGGCACGTGCGAGTCGGACGTCGTGACGGTGGGATTCCCCCGATTCTTTGACGCCACTTGCTGCGGAACAATGCCGCCGTCCGCGGCCGTAAACGCCTCGATGCCATCGAAAGCCGCGGGGCTGTCTTCCGCGTCCGTGGCCGTCACCGTTAATCGGATACGCCGGGCTTCGACCGGATGGAAGTGCTCGCTATATTTACCCTGCTCGTGCTCCCGCCACGACAGAAAATCGCGCAGTGCTTGGCGCACGATCGCCGCGCGCGCTTCCGCCTGAGCGAGTTCCGCCAGACGCGGTTTCTCGGACTCTTTGCGCCAGGGGCGATCTTCAAACGCGACCCCGGCAAACGTCGCCGTCATCCGATAGTAATCGCGCTGCGAGATCGGATCGAACTTGTGGTTGTGACAGCGCGCGCAACTTACGGTGAGCCCCAGCATGCCGTTGCCCACGTTTTGGACGACTTCATCCAGACTGTTCAACCGCGCCTGCTTTCGCGCGACCGGTTCCTCACCCACTTCGGCCAAAGTTGGAAGCGGGGCCGTGACGAGAAAGCCTGTGGCGGGATCCTGATCGACCGTGTCGCCGGCCAGTTGTTGAAAGAGAAACTGGTCGTAGGGCAGATCCAGATTGAGCGCGTCGATCACCCAATCGCGAAACGGCCAGGCGTTTTCGCGAATCGAATTGAACTCGTAACCCCGCGTATCCGCATAACGGATAACATCGAGCCACGGCTGCGCCCAGCGTTCGCCATAGCGTGGCGACGCCAACAAACGATCGGCGAGCGCGCTTACGACCGAATCGCGAATGATGAACGTCGAACCCGAGCGACACGCGGCGACGAAATCCTCGACCTCCTCCGGGGTCGGAGGAAGCCCGGTCAGTCCAAGCGTCATCCGCCGAATCAGCGTGCGCGGGTCTGCTTCTGGAGACGGCTCCAGTCCTTTCTCCGCGAGTTTCGTGCGAATAAAACCGTCCAGTGAATCGTGAGCAAACGCCGTCGCGACCGGCTGAAAGGACCAATGATCGTTGGTCTTTTTCGCGACCACCGTTGTATCCATCTCGCCCGGCCAGACGGCGCCTTCCGCGATCCATCGTTTCAAGACATCAAGCTCGTTGGGCGTCAGCGCATCGCCTTCCGGCGGCATCCGTTCATTCTCGTCGTGACTCGATATGAGCTCGATCAAGTGGCTCTTGGTGGGATTCCCCGGAATCAAGGCGGGACCAAAATCACCGCCTTCCAGCACACCCGCCCGTGAATCGAGGCGCAGGCCGGATTTCTGTTTCGTCGCGCCGTGACAATCGAAGCAACGGCGTTCCAAAATCGGTCGCACCTCGCGCTCGAAATCAACCGGTGAAGCTGCCCGAACGAACGAGTGCGCTTGTCCAATCGCGATCAACACCATGACAGAAAGACGAATCATCGGTAAGGGGTTCCGGCCTCGAAGTGGTGATTGATCTCGTCCGCATTGAGCGCGCGGGAGAGGACGATGAATTCATCCATCCGCCCACTGAAACGTCGGGTACTCGCATTGCCCATGGGCTTGCGATTCCAGTTTCCAATCTGGCCGGGTCCCAGCACGGCCGGCAGGCTTTCGGTGGTTGCGACCACGGAATCCAAACGACCGTTTGCATAGAAACTCACCTGCCGCCGGTCGGCCTCATAAACCGCGGCGAGATGCACCCATCGTCCTAATTCGCCGAGCAAGGGTTCGCGCGATTCGGGCCACTCGCCGCGTTGCGGGGCGTCGCTCACGCGGGACCCGAAAACCGCGAAGCGCATCTGGCCATTATTGAGCACCATCCAGTGCACCTGCCCCGGCGTGTTCCAATTATCGGTGTGATAGATCGAGCTGATTCCCTCCGGCACGCGATCCAGCCGCACCCACGTCAACAAAGTGAGTTCCCGCGCGACCGCATTGAAATCCAGTCGCGCGTGATCGTCGCGATCGACGAACTCCAGCGCCTGCTGGCCCGGAAACCGCCCTTGCACGCGCCGCGCGCCGATCACCGCGCCGCCCAACTCCATCTGCGCTTCGCCGGATTGCGTTTCGAAACCGACCCATCCGACCAACGCCGCGTCTTTCTTCAAACTCGCCTCCGCGTCCAACGCCCGCCCGACCTGCCCCGCCTTCATGCCAGCGACGAGCGCCTTGATTTCCTCTGGTTGCACGAAGGTGCCGGAGCGCACGTCGCGTTCTTCCGGCCCGCGCTCCGCGACAAAGCGCCGCGCCTGATTGGCGGCCAGCAAATCGCGCGGCGCCGAAGCCTCTCCCGGAGCACTCGTCTCAACTTTGCCGTCGAAGACATGCACTTCCGAACGTTGCCCCTCGCGCACCTCGACCGCGAACCGGGTGCCGAGATCGTGCACGTCGGTATGCGGCGTGAGCACCCGCAGCCCTTGCCGGCCATCCCGCACATGCGCCGTCACCCGGCCGCTTTCGAGGCGGAGCGTTTTGGCGTCCTCGATCCTAAAGCGCGCCGGTGCTTCGATCACCACCACCGCCTCGGCCTGGTTAAAGTTTAATTCGATGAGGCCGGCCTTCAGCTCGGCCGACTGGCCGATGAGTTCACGACTCGAAAAACTGGATACAAACTCGGCACCTACACTGCGTTGCAGGCGCACCTGAGCCCGCGGGAAAAGCCAGGTCGATCCCAGAATCAACGCAATCGCGGCGGCAATCGGAAGGAATCTCACCGATAGCTTCCGCCAGGAAAACACCGGCACGATCGCCGGCGGGTTCAACACAGCGCTGGAAGAAAGCGCGAGGTCCACGTTGAGATACTCGACAAACAGGGCGCGGAACTCCGGATCGTCGCGCAATGCCACCTCGAGTTGCCGCGCGATCTCCGGCGTCGCCGTGCCTTCGGCATAGTGACGCATCCACTCGAGGTGCAACGCGCGCGGTGTCATGCCCACCCCATTTCCGCGAGCACTCCGCGCGTGCACTCCACGAGCGCGAGCCGGGTGCGATGCAGTCGTTTATAGAGTCCCGCCAGAGGGGAACCCAACGCGTGGGCGAGCTCATTGATCCGCACGCCCGGCGCGTAGGCGGCATCCACCAGTTGACGCTGCTCCGCGGGCAACTTTTCCAGGCAACGTTGCAGGGCGTCCCGCTGCGCCGCGAGCCGTTCCGTGTGCTGCTCCGCATGGGTGGCGAGCAACTCGGTTACGTCGAGACCAAATACGTGTCGATCGCGGCCGCGATCGCGCTGCCACGCGAGCACTTTCATCTTCGCGACGCCAAACGCCCAACGCCGAAAATCCTCCCCGCTGCCGTAATCGCCAAACTTTCCCCAAAGCACAACGGCCACCTCCTGCATGACATCGTTCGCGTCGCTCAGCGTCGGTACCAGCGACCGCACAAACGCCCGCACCGCCGGCGTATGAGCCGTGAACAGCCGGAGAAATTCATCATGACGTACGTCGTCCGCGGGGGTCATCTACCCTGATACATTCCGCCTTCCCTTCAAATTGGACGAACTAATTATAGAAAGCGCTGCCCGGGGGGAAAACGGACATTATTTCGTGACACTTTGCTTCCCGGTCGTGGTGATCGACGCAGAGCACGCTTGGCAGGCGCGTCGCTGGCGCCATGATGGATGGTCATGCCGCGCCCTGCCCGTCACCGTCAGCACCAGCTGGAGTTTGAAGTGCTCGCCCAGCCCGACGACGCCACCTGCGGTCCCACCTGCCTGCATGCCGTGTATCGCTATCTTGGACACGAGATCCCGCTCGATCAGATCATTCGCAAAGTAACGCGACTGAAGACCGGAGGCACGTTGGGGGTCATGTTGGGGCGCGATGCCCTTCGCCGGGGATTCCGGGTGACGATGTACACGTATAATCTGCTGGTGTTCGATCCCACGTGGTTTCGGGATTCCTCGGTCGATTTGATCGCGAAACTCACGGCGCAGGCCAGGGCCAAGCGTTCCGCCAAACTCAAGGTCGACTCCCGTGCCTACATCGACTTCCTCCGTCTCGGAGGCGAAATTCGCTTTGAGACGCTTAGCGGTGCCTTGATCCGCCGGCATCTGATCGAAAACCGGCCCATCATCACCGGGCTCAGTTCAACCTACCTCTACCAGGCGATGCGCGAATACGGGGCGGATGATGCCGAGGATGACATCCGGGGACTGCCCGCCGGCCACTTTGTGGTGTTGTGCGGATACGACCGCAAGGCCCGCGAAGTTCTCGTGGCGGATCCACTTGAGTCCAATCCACATTCGCCAACCCGCCGGTATTCCATCGACATCGACCGGGTGCTCTCGTCCATCCTGCTCGGCGTCCTCACGTACGACGCCAACTTTCTAATCATCGAAAAAGCTTCCGGCGCCACCGCCGGCTCCTCCCGTGCCCAGTCTCATCGTCGTCAATAACCCGGATCGCTGGCCGTTCGAGATCCCCGGAGTCGAAGTCGTCGCCGCCCGCGCCTACCTCACCGACCCGCGGTACACCGATCTGCGTCATGTCCGCATCTACAATCTCTGCCGGTCTTACAAGTATCAGTCCGTAGGATACTATGTTTCCCTGCTGGCCGAAGCCCGCGGTCACCGCCCCCAGCCGAGCGTCTCGACGATCCAGGACTTCAAGTCCCCGGTCGTGACCCGCATTCTCTCCGAAGACATCGACGATCTCATCCAGAAGTCACTGGCGCCAATCAAGGCCCACACCTTTACGCTGAGCATCTATTTCGCCCGGAATCTTGCCCGGGCTTACGACCGGCTGGCGCAGCAGCTGTTCAATCAATTTCAGGTCCCCCTCTTGCGCGCGCACTTTGTGAAGTGCGACGAACGCTGGGAACTCGACGACATTGCGCCGATCCCCGCGTCGGAGATTCCGGAATCACACCAGGCTTTTGTGACTGAAGTCGCGCGCGAATACTGTGCGGGCCGGCGGCCGACGCCGACGCGCAAGACGCCGCCGCGCTATCATCTCGCCATCCTGTTCGAGCCCTCGGATGCGCACAAGCCGTCCAACGGAAAAGCCATTCAGAAGTTCATCGACGCGGCGGAAGAACACGACATCGAGGCCGAAATTGTAACGCGGGACGACTATGCGCGGCTCGCCGAATTCGATGCTCTTTTCATCCGGATGACGACGGCGGTGAATCACTTCACCTTCCGCTTCGCCAGCCGGGCCCAAGCCGAAGGCTTGGTGGTGATGGACGACCCTCGCTCGATCCTTCGTTGCACGAACAAAGTCTATCTCGCGGAGTTGCTCGAACGGCACGGGATCCTCGCGCCGAAAACGATTATTGTGCATCGCGACAATCTCGACGAGGTCTGCACCGAGCTCGGTTTCCCAATCATCCTCAAACAGCCGGATAGCGCGTTCTCGCAAGGCGTGACCAAGGTCAAAACGCGGGAGGAATTTGAGACGGAGGCCACCAAACTCTTCGAAGCGACCGAACTGCTGGTGGCCCAGGAATTCATTGCGACCGACTTCGACTGGCGGATCGGCGTGCTCGATCGCAAGCCGCTGTATGCCTGCAAATATTTCATGGCCCGCAAGCACTGGCAGATCATCGTCAAGGATGCGGACGGCGAAACCGACTACGGCAAAGTGGAGGCGATTCCGGTTGAACTCGTGCCGGCGCACGTCATCCGCGCCGCGGTGCGGGCCGCCTCCCTGATCGGCGATGGACTCTATGGCGTGGACCTCAAACAGGTGGGACGCTCCGCGTATGTCATCGAGGTGAACGACAATCCGTCCATTGATGCTGGATACGAGGACGTCCTGCTGAAGGACACGCTGTACGAACGGATCATGGAGCATTTCGTGCGCAGGCTGGAGCGACAGAAGGACCGCCGCTCCGACGAATGAGCGCGGCTCGTTCGCTGTTTTCCTGCTTTGGTGTCGAGCTCGAATACATGGTCGTGCGCATCGCCGATCTGAGCGTGGCGCCCTGGGCGGATCGCGTGCTCGTCGATGCCGCCGGCCAACCGGCATCAGATGTCGAGCGGGGCGAGCTTTCCTGGTCGAACGAGCTCATTGCGCACGTCATCGAACTCAAGACGACAGAACCGGCGGCCTCCTTTGACGGACTCGCCGAACGTTTTGCGGGCGAGGTCCGCGAGATCAATCGCCGGCTCGCTCCTCATGGCGCGCGACTGTTACCGACCGCGATGCATCCGACCATGACGCCAGTGGAGGCCGTGCTGTGGTCACATGACTTCAGCGACGTTTACGAGGCTTTCGATCGGATCTTCGACTGTCGCGGCCACGGCTGGTCGAATCTGCAGAGCGCGCATCTGAACCTGCCTTTCGCCAGCGACGCAGAGTTTGCCCGGCTGCACGCCGCCGTGCGTTTGGTGCTCCCGCTGCTGCCGGCCTTGGCGGCGTCCTCGCCATTCGTCGAGGGCCGGCTGACCGGCTTCACCGATAACCGGCTGGCGTTTTACCGGAGCAACTCCGCCCGGCTGCCCGCGCTTTGCGGGTCAGTCGTGCCCGAACCGGTGTATTCAAAAGCAGACTACGAGCGCGAGATCTACGCGCCGATCGCTGCGCAACTCGCGCCACACGATCCCGACGGCGTGCTCCAGGCGGTTTACTCCAACTCGCGTGGAGCTATCGCCCGCTTCGATCGCGGCAGCATTGAGATCCGCGTGCTGGACCTGCAGGAATCTCCGGCGGCCGACCTCGCGATCCTTCGCACGGTGGTGGCTTTGCTCCGCGAATTAGTTGCGGAAACACGACTGCCACTGGCCGAACAACAGGCCGTTCCGGTCGCTCCGCTCGCGCAGGTTTTCAACGCGACGGTTGAGCAAGGGGAGAGCGCGCCGATCCACGAGGCGGTGCTGTTGCGTGCGGCGGGGCTTGCGCCGGATCGAACGGTTTCGGCCGGCGACTGGTGGCGCCGCGTGATCACCCAGCTCGATCCTGGCGCGAACGCCTCGCCGGCCGAGCAGCGCGCCCTGGAGGTTTACCTCCGCGAAGGCACGCTCGCCCGTCGCCTGGGAAAGGCGTTCCGCTCTGGCCAGTCGATCGATGCGATCTACCGCCAGCTCGCTGAAGGCGCGGCGGAGAATCAGATCTTCACGGCGTAGACCGCCGTTATCCGGCAAGGTGAAACAGGCATTCCTGCCTGTCCTCCGGGTGATACAGACATTCCAGTCTGTCTGCCAGGTTTGCCCTCCGGGGCTTGCCCATGGGTCGGTTTGACCCGAAGCATTCGCCGCGAGGGATGTCGGCGCACTCACCGAAAGCGCCCAGCACCTGTGGATCGACGGCATTGCCCGCGCGATTGCGCTCAAGCCAGCATGAACCACTGACGATAATTACATTCAGCTCTTCCCTTTAATTTTCGTCGGAATTCAGAGGGCGGAGTTCGATTCCATCCGCCGCCATGTCTCATCCCTCCTGCCCTCCGGGCCGTCGTTCTTACGCCCGCCGTTACGGGCTCCTTTCCACGCGATTGGGCGTCGCGCTCCTAAGTGCGGCATTCGCAGGCGTCACGGGCGCACGCGCTCAGCCGACCAGCACCGCGACCTACCCGACCAGCAGCACGCCGACGTTACGGATAAACGAGGTCCTCGCGGCGAATACCCTCATCGCCAACGGCAGCACGTTCCCGGATATCATCGAATTGCATAATACCGGCGGCACGACGGCCGACCTCGCGGGCAGGAGCTTGAGTGACGATCCGTTGCTGCCGCGCAAATACGTTTTCCCAGCGGGGACGACCCTCGCCGCCGGCGGTTACCTCCTGGTTTACGCAGACAGCAACAACGCTGATCCCGGTTTGCATACCGGATTCGCTCTCGATGCCGAAGGCGATCAGGTCCGGCTCTACGAAAACACCACCGCGGGCGGAGGCTTGATCGACGCGATCCAATTTGGTTTTCAAATTCCGAATCACTCCGTCTCCCGTACCGGCCCCGCTGCCACTATCTGGACGCTGACCGCTCCGACACCCGGCGCAGCCAATGCAAGCCCGACCGCGCTGGCCGGTCCCAGTGGGCTGAAGTTAAACGAATGGGCGGGAAAGATCACCTTCCGGCTCGATCACGATCTGATCGAGCTCTTTAACACGGTGGCTCAGCCTGTGCCGCTCACCGGCGTGCGGCTCACGGATGATCCGGTCCGGCCTACCCGGTTCGTCTTTCCCGCGCTCAGCTTTATCGCGGCCAACGGCTTTCTGCCGCTCTACGGCGCCGACTTTGGGTTCGGTCTCGATGGCGACACAGATCCCATATATCTCAACGGCGAAAACGGCGCCGCGATCGATCAAGTCACCCTCGCGTCGCAATTGCGCGACACCTCCAGCGGGCGCACGCCCGACGGTTCACCGACCATCACCGCATTTGCGGTGCCAACGCCAGGCATACCGAACCAGACCCCGCTTCCCGCCGGTTACAGCGCGCTCCTGAGTCAGCTCCGCATCACCGAGCTCATGTATCAACCGGCCGCGGCTTCAAACGCGGGCGACTACGAATACATCGAACTGCAAAACATCGGTTCAACCCCGCTCGATCTCAGCGGGGTGCGTTTCACCAACGGACTCGACTATATATTTCGCCCCGGAACCACGCTCGCGGGCGGTGCTTATATCGTGGTGGCGCGGGATCGATCCGGATTTCTCTCCCGCTATCCCGGAGCCGCGAGTGTGCTCGCGCCAGGATCGTTTTCCGGGGCGCTCGACAATACCGGCGAGACCCTCGCGCTGACCCTGCCGTCGCCGTGGTATGTGCATATTCTGCGCTTCCGGTTTGAACCGACATGGTTCGCCAGCGCTTCGGGTGGCGGTTACGCCCTGGTCGTCGCCAATCCCGCAACGACACCGGCGATCGACTGGCGCGAACCCGCGACGTGGCGTGCCTCCAGCGCCATCAATGGAAGCCCCGGGACCACCGAGCCTGGCAGCCCGGTCGCAGCGGGGCAGAGTCGGATCATCAATCTTTCCATTCTCACTCCGCTCTCCTCCCCCAGTGACAGTTTCCAAATGGGCTTCGTCGTCGGAGGCAATAACACCTCCGGAAATAAGCCCCTCGTCATCCGTGCCGCCGGCCCCTCTCTCAGCGCCTTCCTTTCCAGCGGGATGCTCAACGACTCGAAACTCGAGGTTTACAAAGGAACCACAAAGAACGGCGAAAACGACAACTGGGGAGGCTCCGCCGGGCTTGCCGCGGCGATGGCAGCCGTAGGTGCGTTCCCCTACGCAAGCACGGCCTCCCTCGATGCCGCCCTATCGATGAACACCACTCCGGGCGACCATTCCGTCCTGGTCTCTGCCAGCGGGGAAAGCAGCGGGTTGGTGCTCGCGGAGGTCTATGATGCCTCTCCGCAAGCAACGGTGAGTTCAACCACTCCCCGTTTGATCAACGTATCGGTATTGAAGGAGTTTGCGGGCGGATTCACCGCGGGCTTCGTGATCGGTGGCACGGGCTCTAAAGCGGTCCTAATCCGGGCGGTTGGCCCAGGACTGGCCGCCGTTGGGGTACCTGGCTTTGTCCCTGATCCGCAACTCGTCCTGCTCGATGGCAGCTCAAAGCCGATCGGCGACAACAACAACTGGGGCGGCACCGCGGGACTGACCGAAACGTTTCGTCAGCTGGGCGCGTTCGCGCTGCCCGCCGATTCAAAGGACGCCGCCCTCCTCGTTACTTTGCAGCCCGGCAACTACACCGTGCAGGTCTCGGGTGTGGCTGGCGCGACCGGACTCGGGCTGCTCGAGGTCTACGAAGTTCCCTAACGGAAGGCGGCGTGCGAACACGCGACGCAGCTTCAGAAGATTCGGCCCGGACAGACTAAGAGGATTCAGACCGCCAAGCCGTTGCCACTTGGAAATTCTGCCTTCCGGAACGGGCGCGTGACCGCCAGTACCCGCCGCAGCCTCGCCCTTATCGTCCCTTCTTCTTACTCGCCACCGGTTCGATTTGCTCGCGCAAGCGATCATACTCCGGATTAACCGCCTTCGCTCCCCACTCGTACAAAACCTGAATCAAACCGGCGTCGTCTTCGGTCACCTGACCCTTGTCTCCCGTTGTGGCAATCCAATCGGCAAGCAGCTGGCGGTGACGCTCGAGCTCCCGGGCATGTTCACGGCTCTGCACGAGATTATGAATCTGATGCGGATCATTCGCCAGATCGTATAGTTCCTCCGCTGGCTTGTTCGGTCCGAAGAACACGAGCTGCGCTTCATTCATTTCGCCGCGCGCCATCATTTCGCGCAAACGAAGTGATACCGGCCACGGATCCTTGTAACCCGGCTGCATGAACGGGCGGTCGGTGAGATAGTTACGCAAGTATTGAAAACGCGGCGTAACGATCGTTCGGATACGCTCGATCGTATAGTCACAACGGTCCCGCGCCGCGACGATAAATTCCCGTGGCGTGTGGTCGGCGGCAAGGAAATTGCGCCCCTCCATCCGCGCCGGAATGGGCAGACCGGCAGCAGCAAGCGACGCCGGGGCAAGGTCGATACCCGACACGAGATCGTCGCGCACCTGGCCGCGGGCGATCCCTGGTCCCGCGACAATCAGGGGCATGTGGATCCCGCCCTCATAGACAAACTGCTTATGACGGTGTAGCTTATAGCCATGATCCGAAAATAGGAAAATAAGGGTAGTGTCGTAAAGGCCATCACGCTTGAGTGCGGCAACTATTTCCCCGACCTGCTCGTCCGTCTTCAGTAGACAGTCGTAATGGGCGGCAATCTCTTCCCGCACTTCAGGGATATCAGGATAATAGGGAGGGACCGGCACCCGGCTGCGATCCACCACGACGGGCGCAGCCCTTCCGAGTTTGCCGCCACCCAGCTGGACTTGTCCGAAAAATCGCTGTCCTGGCTTCAGACCGGCCCAGCAGCGGCCCGCCACAAGTTCAGGCGGACCCCACCCCCGCGCCTTGGGCAGGAAATCGTAGAAATCAGCCAGGTTGAAGACGAAATTATAGTCGTCCTTGCCGCCTTCATTGAACGTATAGGCCCCATTCTGTCGAAAGAGCTGGGGCAACGGCACCACCCCCTTGGGCAAATGAATCATACCGACGCCGTCGTGCTTGGTGCCGACCGCATTATTGCGCGAGCTGCGATGGTCATGAACCCCCAAGGAGGTCTGCATCGCACCCAGCACGATGGCCGAACGCGTGGCCGAACAGACGCCCGCGGGGGTGTAGAAACGCGTGAACCGGGTGCCGGCCGCGGCGAGCGCATCAATATGCGGCGTTTTAATGACCTGATCACCATAACAACTGAACCAACCCGAGACGTCCTCGAGATAGATCCACAGGATGTTCGGCGGACGGGAGGAAGCGGCAGGGGACTGCGCCTGTGAGAAGGAAACGAGCGAAAGAAACAGTAGAAAAAATCTCATCATTCGGTGGCTTGAGCTTGGGTGTTTTTGATGCGTTGACCAGACCTGTTCGCTGAAAATGTCTCTTTAAGAACGTCGCCGGACATAACTATTGGAAGAATGACTGTCGCCGCGGAAACCCTGCACTCCCCCGTCCCCAACCGTCCTTGGAGGGTGCCAGAGTTACTCGTCACCGACAGCCGACCCGCAAACGCCGAAACCGGCGGCGACGATCCTACAAAAACGTCTGACGTGCCGCTTGCACCTGCGCGACCGTGCCGTCTAACTCGTCCATCAACTCCGATGGAATCCGAATCCGACTGGAAAAAATTTCGCGCCTGTGTCCCTGAGTGGCGCGAGCGCTATATTGCAGAGCAGAATGCGAAAATCGGGCAACTGCTGCAGGATCCGGCGAAAACCGAAACCGAGCGGTTCTGGAATGCTCAAACCCTGATCGAGAAAGAAGCCCGGATTCTGGTGTCGTGTCTCGACGGCCATGCTCGTTCGAAGATGTGGTTTCACCTGATGCTGATGCGAAAGGCCGGAATACTAAAGGGCGACGACCTCGCGGACTTTAGTCCGGATTTGCAAAAGCAGGTGTTCGAGCGTTAACCGCGAATGAACAGCCGCGGGGGAGGACCGGGCAGCGGTGCGCATGCGGCAATCGACGGCTTGGGACTGCGAACCCTGGCAACGGCGGTGCGATTTTAATATAGACAACCATGATGCTCCGATCCCACCGCG
>CAYVDZ010000043.1:14445-15419 GCA_964450575.1 uncultured Opitutus sp. | reverse complement strand
ATGAGCGCGGACTGCAGTCGCTCCTCCTGTACCTGCGCTCTTTGCGCTAGAGCACTTTAAATAAAACTGTAGCCACAATGGGCGAACCGATTTTTGGCATCGTCGGCGGTGACCTTGGCGAGGGCTTGAGTGATCGCCTGGCGGAGTGTGGCGTGTGAGCGGGCTTCGGCGGCGCGCAAGAGCGCCTTTACTTTGCTCCACATCATTTCGATGGGATTGAGATCAGGGGCGTAAGCGGGTAAGAACCGCGGCTGGGCACCGGCGGCGGTGATCAGTGCGAGGGTCGCTTCATTTTTATGCGCCCCAAGGTTGTCCATGACCACGATGTCGCCGGCCCGCAGCGTGGGCATGAGGATTTCGCGCACATAGGCTTGAAAGACCTCGGTGTTGGTGGCCCCGTCGATCGTCATGCACGCGCTCGAGCCATCGAGCCGGACCGAGGAGATCATGGCCGTGGTCTGCCAATGGCCATGTGGACAGCTCGCCACGAGCCGTTGCCCGCGCGGAGCTCGCCCGCGTAGCCGCGTCATGTTTGTTTTGGCGGCCGATTCGTCGATGAAGACGAGTCGACTGGCCGCAAGTTGGCCTTGCCCGGCCTGCCACTGGCGCCGCGCTTTGGCGACATCGGCCCGAGCTTGTTCGGCGGCGTGGAGCGTCTTTTTTTTACCGGGGTATGCGCTTGACGCCACCTAGTCCGTCGTCCGATGCGACCGGCTGCGCTTTTCAGAGTAGAAACGTGGCGATGCGGTTGTCATTTTCGTCGCAGGTGGCGTCAAGTGCATACCCCAATAATACAATGAAGGGCGGATCCGAATTCTGGTAACGTTTGATCCTTTCTCCCGCCCCGTAAGTACGCCCCTCTCGTGAAGCTCAATGGCTCCTCCTGTTTGGAAAAATAAAAGGGTCGCACGGCTGGAGTTCGACTGAAGGGTTTCCGCTGCACTTGCACGCACGCCGCGGCCCACCTAGGCAAA
>CAYVDZ010000043.1:0-14435 GCA_964450575.1 uncultured Opitutus sp. | reverse complement strand
GGCAAAATTCAGTATGAGCCGATTAGCGCTCCCGGCTTGTTCACGGCCGGTGTCAGCCTGCGCTTCCTGCCTGTCAGCCAGCGGTGAAAGGCGGCTCGGTCATCGTCACCGCTTACAAAGCTTATCAATATTGGCCCGTCGATTCCCCATAGCGACGCGGGCATCGCCGTCGCTATTCCCGACGCCTGGCACTGCTGCGGGTAGTCGGTCCGAAAGGATGGCCCATTCTAATGCATGAAGGACCGCATCATCGAAGGATTTATCTCATAGCCAATCTTTGCCGCTGACGGCGATTCGCCTCTACGCCGGTATATTATCCGCTGGAAAAAGTCGATGTTCGGATTGCCGCTCACCCATTGGTTCGGACGTTTCGGGCGGCGATTGAACGGTGAGTCGAAGTTGCGCAGGGCGATTTGGCAACCACCCGAAGCATTGGGTTGCCTGCTGCGAATAATTCTTTCTTCTCCGATTCGTGCAACCCGTAACGAATTCTGACTTTTAACTAAACCGATGGCCACTGCCCCCAAGTCCAACGGAAAAGCCCGCTTGGGGCCGGAACTCGTTACGGTGCGTAGCATTGCCAAGGCGGCAGACGTCTCCATTGGGGCGGTTTCGTCGGTCCTGAACAATCGGCACGTCGAGCGCCGCATTTCGCCGGAGACGGCCGCGCGGGTCAAGGCGGCGGCGCTGCGCCTTGGCTACCTACCTAATATTGGCGCACGCAGGTTGCGCAGCGGAGCCGGAGCTAATCCCACCATCGTCCTGGCATTGATTACCAGTTACGAAGCGCCCCTTACCTTGGTGAACCATTTCGTTTCCGGACTTCGGGAGATTGCCCAGGAAACGGAAGGTCCGCTCGCGGGCGCGTCCTACGTTTTGTTGATCGACATGTTTGCGGCCGGCCACCTGCGTGATCTTCCCGGTCTGCTGGGAGGGGATCACTTCAACGCTGCGATCATCACCAACACTACGACCGATGATGATGAATTTCTAGCGCGCACGCACCTGCCTTATCCGGCGGTACTGGTGAACCGGCGAATTCCGGGCTACGCGTGTGTGACGGAGCATCCCGACTGCGGCCGGCGGGCGGCGGGGATTCTGTTTAAAATGCGCCGGCGCCGTCTGGCGGTGCTGCACGGCTTGCCGTTGACCCAGATTACCAAGACCCGCGTCGATAGTTTCATGCATACCGCCTCGCAACTCACCGGCACGCCGGCGGTCGAGATCGTGGCCAAGGGGCTTTCGGAGGCCGCGGCAGCCGAGACCATGACGCGGTTTTTGAAAGAGGACGGTGCGATCGACGGCTTGTTTACCGTGACGGACGGGAAGGCCCTTGGTGCGTACCATGCAATCAAGCAGGCAGGCATCACCGTTCCAAATGATATCGCCGTTATCGGCGTGGGGGACTATGATATTTCCCAGTATTTTGACCCGCCACTTTCCTGTGTAGGAGTACCGCATAGCGAATTGGGACGAGCCGCCGCACGGCTATTGCTACAGCGCTTGCGCAGTCCGGGAGAGCCCGAGGTGATCGAGCTCGATATCGAGGAGCACTTGCGTGCTTCCACCGGTGGCCGACGGCGCTAAGCGGTGATAATTTAAATTCTCCGCGGATCAAATCAGGAGCAATCGTCCCCTGCGAGGCGTGACCCGCTCGAACGGAACCATTTTTTGCTAAAGACGTTTTTTCAACTGGCCTTGGAAAGCGGGCCCGGCGCTGCGTCTGAGGAGTCGTGGGGCCCGATCATCATTCAGTATTCAGGGGGGAGGTTGGCTCTTTCATGGCAACGGGAGAAAAGGACTGAGGGAGCGGAGCGGTAAGGGATTGACAGCCGTCGGCGAACCTTAAAAAAACGATTTAGCTTTTGGTCGCCGTTTTCCCCCTTTCTCCTTTCGGTATTTTGCCTGCTCACGTCGCGCCCGCCTGACGACTCCATGTCAACTTTCTTGCCCATGTCCTCATCATCGGGGCTTTCGCCCTTCGGTTTCCGTCATCAGGCGACAAACCCCGGGAAACCCGATCCGATTTTATATAAGAAATGAAGCATCATATCGTTTGGAGACTCGCGATTTTTGCCGTCAGCCAGTGGACGGCGTTTGGCGCCGCCGCGGCAGAAACCACCGGTTTGCAGGACGGAATTCGGCACGTCACCGTCTTCCAGGAAGACGGTCGCTTTGCCGGCTGGCCGGCAAACAATGGGATCTGGAAATGGGGCAATGAGATCTTGGTCGGCTTTGTCCTGGCCAATCATGAGGAGCGGCTGGGGCACACCTACGATGCGGCCTCCTCGCACTACAAGTATGCGCGGAGCCTGGATGGCGGCCTTACCTGGCGGATTGAGGATGCCGCCAAAGGTGGCCAAACGGGCTGGACGTATCAGAACCAGATCAGGGATAAGGCCGTTAAAGTGGGCACCCTGACTTCGGCCATCGATTTCACCCATCCGGATTTTGCGATCACCTTCTCCCGGGAGGACAACAACGTTGGGCCGTCGCTTTTTTATTATTCCTACAACCGGGGAGTCCGATGGAACGGCCCTTACCGGCTTCCGAATCTGGGGACGCCCGGAGTGGCCGCGCGCACGGATTACCTGGTCAAGGATAGGAACGAGCTGGTGGCCTTCCTTACGATCGCGAAGTCGAACCAGCGGGAAGGACGGGTGGCGATGTTCAGGACGAGGGATGGCGGCGTGAACTGGGAGCTTAAGTCGTGGTTGGGGAGTGAACCTGAAGGCTTCGAGATAATGCCCTCGTCCGTGCGGCTATCGGAAACCGAGATGATCACGACGATTCGTGGCCGCGACGTGAATCCCCGGCGGGATTATATTAAAGCGTTCCATTCCAGTGACAGTGGGGACTCCTGGACCGCCATGGCTGAGCCGGTGGTTGACACCGGTGCCGGTGGATCGCCGCCGGCCTTGGTCAAGCTGGCGGATGGCCGATTGGCTCTCGGATATGCTTACAGGAGCAAATATGGTTCACGGATCTGCCTGCGCCTCAGTTCCGATCGCGGGAAGACGTGGAGTCATGAAATTCCTCTACGAACCGGTGATGGCGCCACCAATGACGTCGGCTATCCACGAATGGTTCAGCGCGAGGATGGTAAGCTTCTGATGACCTATTATTGGAACCACGCCGGTGCCAAAGGCGCGAAGCCCTATCGTTATATCGCCGGCACGATCGTCGATCCGTCACAGTGGTGAAACTTAGTATGACCATGCCCTCACCGCTCTCTTTTCGGCACTGCAGTCCGGGGTTGGATCGGTGGCCTCGCAGCTGGTTTTCGGTGCTATCGGTTCTGCTGTTAGCGGCCCTTTTGATGATCGCAGTTCCCTCCGCAGCCGCATTGGACTTGACCAGGGCGACGGTGGCAGTGCCGGTTGGAAGGAGTGGGCCTGAGCAGAAGGCGGTGACCATGCTGGTCCAAGAGGTTGCGCGAAGAAGCTACCTTAACTGGCGCCAGTCCGAAGGCCATCCTGCCCCCGTTGGCCCCGTCGTGTATGTCGGACAGCGCAGTGCGCTGGTCGCGGCGTTTCCGGCGCTAGGTTCGTCCTTGTCGCCGCTGACCGATCCGAAGGCGGAGGGATTCCAGATCATCACGCGAGCGGATTCGGTCATTGTTGCCGGGAATGATGCGCGCGGGGTGTTGTTTGGCGTTGGTCGTCTTTTGCGCGCCCTCGCTTACGGCCGGGAGACGGTGAAGTTGGCCGAGCCTTTGAATATAACGTCTGCGCCGCGTTATAAATTGCGCGGCCATCAGTTCGCTTACCGGCAGATGCCGAATTCCTATGACGGCTGGACCGTGCCCATGTGGGAGCAGTATCTTCGAGACGTAATCGTCTATGGTGCCAACGCGATCGAAATTATGCCGCCGCGGACGGACGACGATGCGGAGAGTCCGCATTTTAATCTCCCGCCGATGCGGATGATGGTCGAGCTATCCCGTCTGGCCGAAGAGTACGGCATTGAGCTTTGGATCTGGTATCCCGCCCTCGATCGTGACTATAGCGACCCCGCGCTGGTGGCGTTTGCGGTGAAGGAGTGGGGCGACGTGCTCCGGCAACTGCCGAAGGTGGACGCGCTTTTCATTCCGGGTGGAGATCCGGGGCACACTCCGCCGAAATATCTTTTCCCGATGATGGAGCAGCAGGCGCAACAATTGCGAACGCTGCATCCCGGAGCCCGGGTGTGGATGTCTCCGCAGGGGTTTGATGCCGCATGGATGGATGATTTCTACGCGATCATGAAGGGCGAACCGAACTGGCTCGAGGGCGTGGTTTTCGGGCCTCAGCAGCGAGTGAGTGTTGAAGAGCTCCGGGCGCATGTGCCGCGGCGTTACCCGATCCGTTTCTACCCCGACATCACCCACTCACTGAATGCGCAATATCCGGTACCGGCATGGGACTACGCATTCCAGGCGACATTGAATCGTGAACCGATCAACCCCCGGCCACTCGATCACGCCGCCATCATTAAACGACTCCTTCCGCTCAGTGAGTACGGGATGCTGGCCTACTCGGAGGGATGCAACGACGATGTGAACAAATGTATCTGGAGCTCTTTGGCCTGGGATCCTGACTTGGAGGTCATCGATATTCTCCGTGACTACAGCCGTTACTTTATTGGTGCGGGTATGACAGAAGCGTTCGCCCAAGGCTTGCTGGCGCTGGAGCGCAACTGGCGCGGACCGTTGGCGTTGAACAGCGGGGTGGACGTGACCTTGCAGCAGTTTCAGGTAATGGAGCGGAATGCCACCCCAGCCCAGCTGAAAAATTGGCGGTTTCAAATGGGGCTTTACCGCGCCTACTATGATGCAACTGTCCGAGCCCGGCTACTCGCCGAGTCTGAGCAGGAGCGGGCGGCGCTGGAAGAACTGCGCCGCGCTTCGACAATTGGGGCGGAGCGAGCCCTGCAAAATGCTGCAAACCGGCTGGCGGATCCGGGTGTTCCGGCGGCGGATCTTCGAGCCCGGGGTTTCGAGCTCGGGGAGGCGCTTTTTCAGAGTATCCATATGCAATTGAGTGTTCCGCGCTATGGGGCCAAGGCGGTTGGTCGCGGGGCGACCCTGGACTTGATTGACACGCCGTTAACCAATGCGCCCTGGCTGCGAGCCCAGTTCGATTTGATTCGCGAGCTGCCGACCGAGGTCGAGCGACTGGCGGCCATTGACCGAATTCTGCAGTGGGAGAACCCGGGCCCGGGCGGTTTCTACGATAATCTGGGAAACACCCCTTCGCAGCCTCATCTCGTTGCGGGGAGCGATTACCACGACGACCCGGCCTTTCTGCGTGCTCCGCACCTTGCATCTACCCCGGGGGGAGTCGGGCCGCCGAGGCGCGTTTCATCCCGAACGTATGCGGAAACGTTCAACGATCATCCGCTCGAAATGTTCTATCCGAACCTGGACCCGACCGCGCGTTACCGTCTGCGGGTTGTCTATGGAACGGGTGCCATGAGCAGTCGACAGGGCCCTATGACACTCCGATTGGTGGCGAATGGGGAATATGAAGTGCACGGGATGCAGCCAAAGGACCCGGATGGTCGCCCCGTGGAGTTTGACGTCCCCGCGGAAGCCACCCGCTCCGGAGCGCTTCGCTTGACGTGGAATCGGCCCGCCGGCCTTGGTGGGAACGGACGGGGAGTGCAAGTCTCCGAGGTATGGTTGCTGCGCGTGACGGCTCCTTGAACGAAGATCGCCTTGAGCTCCGCTGAAGAGATTGGAATTCAAATTTGGTTGGCGTAAATGATTTTTTTTGCCCTCGGTCGGATGGCTTTCGAGTCATCAAAATCAGAGACACCGTCCTTAGTAATATATAGCAGCTTTAAAATGATCCCGATGAATAAACTCTTCCTCGCTCTGGTTTCCGCAGCATTGATTCCTGCCGGCCTTGCCGCCACCACGTCAATTCCCGGCGTGCTAAAAGCCGAATATATCTACGAGAAAGCCTCTTATCCGCAGAGCCACGCCTCGACCATTGTGGAAACTGCGCGGGGATCTTTAATCGCGGCTTGGTTTGGTGGTACGCACGAAAAAAATCCGGACGTGGGTATCTGGCTCTCCCGGTACGAGAGCGGACGGTGGTCGGAAAGCGTCGAAGTGGCGAACGGGGTGCAGCATGCTTCCAAGCGCTATCCCACATGGAACCCGGTGCTTTTTCAGCCCCGAGGTGGCCCCCTCATGTTGTTCTATAAGGTTGGTCCGAGCCCGGAAACCTGGTGGGGTATGGTGATGACCTCGACAGATGATGGTCGGACATGGAGTGAGCCCCGTCGCCTGCCCGAGGACATTCTGGGACCGATCAAAAACAAGCCCGTTCAGCTGGCTGACGGCACGCTTATCTCACCCTCGAGTACAGAGGATCAGGAACGAGGCTGGCTGGTTCACATTGAGATCTCACGCGATCTGGGCAAAACATGGCAGTTGGTCGGTCCGCTAAACACCAAGGAGGAATTCAACGCGATCCAGCCGAGTGTTCTCACGTATCCGGACGGCCGCCTGCAAATTTTATCCCGGAGCAAGGAAAAGGTCATCACTCAAAATTGGTCCAGTGACCAAGGGCGTACCTGGAGCAAAATGACGTCCACTGGGTTGAATATCCCGAACAGCGGAAGCGATGCGGTTACGCTGGCCGATGGTCGCCAGATGCTTGTATATAATCACAAGGATGGTCCGGAGTCGGCTGATGTCCGCAATTGGGGCACCCGGTGGCCCCTGAATCTCGCAACCTCGACGGATGGGAAGGTCTGGAAGATGGTCGCAACGCTCGAGTCAGAACCTTTGAGGCATGGTTATGCCTATCCGGCGATTATTCAGACCCGTGACGGCCTCGTTCACATCACCTACACTTGGAATCGGGAGCGCATCAAACACGTCATTGTTGATCCGAAGAAGTTCTAGGCATCTGACCGCCGGCCTATCCTCCGGATACAAAGAGTCTGGATTGTCCCTGTTTCCATCGCGCGTTTCCGGGCAGAGTGGTGCCTTTCCCCCACATTGTGTTTTCCATGAACTTACTCCCTCCGCATTTTCGGCGCGGTTGGTCACAGCGTCGTTCAGCCCTCATCCTTGCTTTGCTCTGGACCGCACCTCTGGGTGCGGCAGCGACGACTGGACTGGATCTTTCGAATGCGAGCGTCGTGTTGGCGCCGGAAATGTCAGGTCCGGAACGAAAGGCGGTACAGATGTTGATCGAAGAAGCGCGAAAGCGGAGCAGGATCAGTTGGGCTGTCAGCGAGCGAGGGGCCGAGTCCGGGCATCCGCTTGTATACATCGGGCAGCGAGAGGCGCTCCGATCCGCCTATCCCGATCTCGATGGCCTTCTGGGAGACTCGAGTCCGCGGAAAGCGGAAGGTTATCGTATTGTCACGACCGCTTCCGGAAATGTCGTAGTGGCGGGAAACGATCCCCGCGGCGTCTTATATGGGGCCGGTCGGCTTCTCCGCCTCATGGAGTACGCGCGGGACCGTCTCGTGGTCGCAGCCGGATTGGTTATTGAAACGGCGCCGGTGTATGCACTGCGTGGTCATCAGCTCGGTTATCGACCCAAGACCAACTCCTACGACGGGTGGGATGTGGACGCCTGGGAGAGTTATGTTCGTGACCTCGTGATCTTCGGGGCAAACGCCATTGAAGGAATGCCGCCTCGCACGGATGACGCGCCGGACAGCCCCCATTTCCCCCGCTCGCAGATTGAGATGCTGATTGAGCAGTCGCGAATCGCCCGTGACTACGGGATAGATTTTTGGTTATGGTATCCGGCCCTCGACAAAGACTACGGTGATCCGGCGGTGGTGGAAGCCGCGTTGAAGGAGTGGGGGGATGTGATTCGGCGGCTGCCGCAGGTGGCGGCGGTCTTTGTGCCGGGTGGCGACCCCGGGCGTACGCCCCCCAAGCTTTTATTTCCCATGGTTGAGAAGCAAGCCGCCCAACTACGTCAGATGCATCCTGGGGCCAAGATGTGGATCTCGCCGCAGGGTTTTCGAGGCGAGTGGATGAATGATTTCCATGCCCTGCTTGCAGCCGATCAAAATTGGCTGGAGGGCATTGTCTATGCTCCACAACAGAGCGATGCGATTGAGGATTTCAGAGCGCACATTCCTGCCCGTTACAAACTCAGACTCTATCCTGACATCACCCATGCGCTGGCCTGCCAATACCCTGTGCCCAACTGGGATTTTGCTTTGGCGGCCACGCTGCATCGCGAGCCCATCATGCCGCGGCCGACGGATCAGGCGGCGATCTTTCGTCGGGTTCAGCCCTCGGCCGGACACGGTTTTCTCACTTACTCCGAAGGCTGCACCGACGATGTGAACAAGTTTGTCTGGACAGCGCTGGGGTGGGATCCGGAAGCTGACGTGACCCAGGTTTTGAGGGAGTATGGACGCTTCTTCATCGGATCCGAGCTGGGGGATGCGTTCGCCGACGGGATCCTCGCCCTGGAGCGCAACTGGCGCGGCAAGTTGATTGCGAATGACGGCGTGTATACTACGCTCGCGCAGTTTCAGGACATGGAGCGACTGGCATCGCCGGCGGTTCGGGGCAACTGGCGATTCCAGATGGCACTTTACCGCGCTTATTATGATGCAACAATTCGGGCGCGCCTAATCGCGGAAACGGCGCAGGAAGATGCGGCGCTGGCGGTACTCCGACGCGCGCGCGAACTTGGGAGCACGGCGGCGTTGGAGGCGGCGGGGGCGATCCTGGCTCCGGCGAGCGCCAGTGCCGCCGCGGGATGGCGAGCCCGCACCTTCGAACTTGCGGAGGGTTTGTTCCAAAGCATTCGATTGCAATTGAGTGTACCGAAATACCAGGCGATTGGCATTCGGCGGGGTGCCAATCTCGACCTGATAGACTTTCCGTTGAACAATGGTCCGTGGCTGCAGAGTCAGTTTGCCACCGTCCGGTCGGCTGCAACCGAACCGGAACGGCTTCGGGCCATCGATGAGATTCTGAATTGGACCAATCCGGGTCCGGGTGGATTCTATGATGACTTGGGAAACCTGACGGCGCAGCCTCATCTTGTACAATCCGGATTGGACTACGCTGAAGATCCGGCCGGCCAACGTTCGCCTCTCATCGGTTTCGCTCCCCGGCATGCTGGGGCGGCTTTTCGCATCCGGGGCGCCCCCGCGCGGGTTTCCTCCTCACGATTCGCCGAGACGCTCCATGATCAGCCGTTGGAGATGTATTACCCGAATCTGATGAAGGGGGCCCAGTATGAACTGCGAATCGTTTACGGCAGCGAGGCTGCCTCGATGATTAGGTTGGTGGCCAATGAGCGATTCGAGATTCATCCGATGCAGCCGAAGGATATGGAAGCGAATCGCGTGAACTATAAAATACCGGCGGAGGCCACGCTCGGCGGTGAACTCAAACTCACTTGGACGCGTCCGGTGGGTGTAGGCGGCACCGGGCGGGGCGTTCAAGTCGCCGAGGTTTGGCTGATCCGTGTGCCCTGAGCGCACCGAAGGTCAATTGTGCCCGCCCGGAATTACATTTCGGTTAAGATATTGACACCCCAGTGAACCAAATTAAAACGTTTTATCAGGTTGTGGATATGAGTGAATTTCACGGGATTTTCCCAGTGGATTATGCTCTCCATCATACCTGACGCCCCAACCCAACCCCCAAAAAAATGATATCCGACAGGCTACTTGCCAGTTTCTGTATAAGGTCAGCGGCTGCTATTTACTTTGGCGCTGTCGCCGCTCCGTTCACCATGGCTCAGAGTGCTGAAGGCACGATTGTCGGCCGGGTTCAAAACGCGAATACGCGCGCCTTTCTCGAAGGCGCCCAAGTGAGTGTTTCAGGAACTTCAATTCGAGTATCCACTGGCCGTGACGGAAGCTTCACCCTTTCACGCGTTCCAGCGGGATCGCGGACGGTGACAGTGACCTACACCGGGCTGGACGCTTCGTCGCAGGAGGTTTCCGTGGTGGCTGGCAAGGTGGTTCCATTAACGATCACGCTCGGGTCGGAAGTATACCAGTTGGAACAGTTCACCGTCGCCGGATTGAGGGAAGGTAATGCGGTCTCCATCACCAAACAACGCAACGCAGAAAATATCGTGAATGTGGTGTCGATGGATACCTTTGGTAACGTGGCCGACGGCAATATTGGCAATTTCCTACAGAATTTACCTGGTGTTTCCGCCAACAAGGAGGCTGGAGACATCGTCGGTATCAATGTTCGCGGGACTCCGCCTGATCTCAACGCGGTCACCCTCGACGGTGCCCGGACCGCCTCGGCCATAGCGGGTTTCTCGCCGCAAGGTGACCGCGCATCGCTCATCGACCAGATTCCGTCGGAGTTTATCAAGGAGATCGAGGTCACCAAGGCCAACACTCCCGAGGCTTGGGCTGATTCCCTGGGTGGATCCGTCAATCTCATTACGAAGTCGGCCTTTGATTTTAGTGACCGGGTGTTTAGCTACCGCGTGGGCGGCTCACTCAATACCTATCGTGAAGGCGAATGGTCCACGGGCTGGGGGCCGACGATGGCTCTTACTTACATGGATACCTTCGGACCGGAAAGGACGTTCGGGGTTTCCTTGTCCCTCAGTGACACCACGACGACCAACGCTCGCGACCGCGCCCAGATGCAATACAGGTGGGATGACGACCGTAATACCAACGCCCGGACGTTGAACGATGTCGCCAAACGCCAGCGTCAGGGCGTGGGATTCAAGGTGGAATACCGCCCGAATCCAACCCTTAAGATGGGTTTCAATACGGTGATTAATCGCTATTATCAAGACATGGTAAGGCGGAATTTTCAGGCGTCGGTAACTGGCGGGGGCAACATCGCTGACTATAATGTCGTGAGCCGCGCTGCCATCGAGGCGGGGGCAGTTCCCCGGACGTCCACCAATGCGGTGGCAGGGGTTGCCCCCGGTTTTAGGACAGGCTTTACTGAGCTATTAAATGCCAATTGGTTGAACCAAGGGGCGATGGAAACCAAGCGCTCCAAGCAGCTCAAACTGGGGTTTGATCTGGAGAAGACTTGGTCCGATTCCAAGCTGGAGTTCGCCGCCTCCTTCAACCCGTCGAGTTTCTGGAACCTCTATGAGGGCTTTTCGGCGACCATGACCGGCCGGGGCGTGGGGATGCGGATCGACACCACAAATCCCGAGCGGCCTGTCTATACGCAAAGCATGGGTCCTACGATCGGCCTTGGCACAAACTATAGCCTCTATAGCGGTCAGCTTTTTGAAAATGGCCCGGATTACACCGAGGAAGACATCAGTAGCGTGACGCTTGATTATACCCGTGACTTCCGTCAGTTTCGCTTTCCCATTCAATCTCAAGCAGGGGTGGGCTATCGCGGTCAGGTGCGCGAATGGTCCACGTATCGACCATCCTGGGATTACGTTGGAGCCGACAGCGTCCTCGGCTTTAACTCCGCGACCGGTCGGAACGACGATGAAATTAATCGTTTCATCGACAGTCGTGGCAGCTACGGCCTGTTCAACAATGCCATGCAGCGTTTCAACGAGATTAATTACAAGCTTGCCCAGTCGTTGAAAGCGACGAATCCGTCTTATTTCCGTGCGCGGGGCACGTCGGTGAGCAATGTTCCGCCGGCGAGCAAGGCGTCCGAGGATGTCTACGCCGCATATCTCCAGGCTAGAATCGACATGCGGCCATTGACGATTCTGACCGGAGTGAGAATGGAGGACACGTCGGTCAAGGCCCGGGGAGCTTTTGTTGATCCGCTGAAACCGACGGTTCCCCAGACCACGCAAACGGGAGGCTACACCAAGTTTTTCCCCAGCATCCATTTGCGATACGAGCCTCGCCCGAACCTGCTTTTTCGGGGGAGTTTCTCGACCTCAAGCGCTCGTCCGGCGATTCGTGACATCACACCCGCTACCACAGTCAGCCATAATACGGGGGCTGATGGCAGCGGTTCACCGGGAACGGTGCGCGTGAACAGTTCGGGGTTGTTGCCCCAATATACCGAAAACTGGGATTTTTCGGCGGAGTATTATCTCAAGCCGGTCGGAGTCATTTCAGCGGGATACTTCCGGAAGAATATATCCGACTTCATTGCCAGCTTAGAAACACTTGTTGGATCAGGCAGCGCCAATGGTTTTGGTGGAGACTATGCCGACTACGATTTATTTACCAAAACAAATCTCGGATCGGCCCAGATCTCTGGGTTTGAGTTGAACTACAGTCAGACGTTGAACATGCTTCCCGCGCCTTGGAACCGTCTCTCGGTCTTTGCAAATTACACTAAGTTGGAGACGTCGGGCACCTACGCAAACGGTTCCACGACGCTCGCCGGATTTGTGCCCGAATCCACGAACGCGGGGGTTTCGTTCTCCTGGAAGCGCATCTCCACCGGGGTTCGTTACAACCTCAAGAGTGCGTATCTGCGCAGTCTTAACAACAACCCGGTCTTGAGCAGCTTTGTGGACGAGGACCCCACGGTCGACTTCAACTTCGGATACCGGATTAGCTCCGCGGTTTCGATCTACGCCGACCTCGTGAATGCCTTCAACAAGTCACCCTCCTGGTATAACAAGTCGAAGAATCGCATCGAAATGGCTGAGCTTTATGGGGCACGGTTCAGCGTCGGCATCAGCGGCCGATTCTGACCGGCGGGTCGGTTGTCCAATCGCGGTGTACTCCCGGCCCTCGCATTCTGTTCAGGTTTATGAACGCCACCGGTAAAGCCTGGTGGTGTTCACTGGAAGGGGCGGCGACGACGGGAGTCGTACGCATTTGGGCGTCCCGATGGAGTAAGGCCGCAATAATAATAGTATTAAGATCCGAACTCCAGATGAGGCGTCGAACCGGTCGTTTGACATTTAATCGGGATGCCGGGTTGAGGCATCTCGATAAATTTTTTGAGTATGAACACGGCCTCTGATCAATCCTCGGAACTGCACAATAACCTTTTCGCCCATGGGATCGCGCTGGATCCGTCGCCCGAAAAGTTTGGGTTTTTGCGTGAGACGGCGGCGACCGCAACCAACTCGGTTTTGCATCAGCGCATGGACGAGGATGGCTATCTTTATATTAGGGAATTTTGGTGCCGGGAAAAGGTCCAGGGAGTTCGCGATGCGATTACCCATCAACTGGCAGACCTCGGCTTTCTGAAGCCGGGAACCGTTCCGGACGAGGCGCGCTTTAACGGGCGCGAAGTGGGGCGCGCGATGGGCAATCCGCTTAATCAGCGCGAGTCGCGGCTGCGGGATCTGGTCTTCGGTCCTCGGATTATGGAGTTCTTTCAGGCCTTTCTCGGCGGCGCCGCACGTCACTTCGATTTTATTTGGTTCCGGACCAAGGGGACTGGCCTCGGCAGTCCCATCCATTGCGACTTGGTTTACATGGGTCGGGGGACTCACGATTTATACACCGCGTGGGTTCCGCTTGGTGATGTCGATCTGGCGCTAGGCGGCTTGCTGGTCCTGGAGGGCTCTCATCGAAAAGGCGAACAACTGCAATCGTATCTATCACGTGATGTTGATGAGTACTGTACCAACCGCGAGGATGCCGCTGATTATGCCTCCGGGAAGAAGGGCTGGGATGGGACCCTGTCCAAGAATGTGGTTTCCCTGCAGCAAAGTCTCGGCGGGCGCTGGTTAACGTCCGGGGAGTACCGGATGGGCGATGTAATAATTTTCAACATGACGTTGGTACATGGCAGCCTCGACAATCAAAAGGATCGTTTCCGTCTCTCGACGGACACGCGCTATCAGCTAGTATCCGAGCCGGTCGATCTCCGGTGGGTAGGGGAGAACCCATCGGGCCATTCGCTCGCCCAGCGTCGGGGTCGAGTGTGTTAGACTGGTCCCATCCGATAGCTCGCCCTGCATGAACCTCCGCCTCCTCATGAGCCTTGCCGCCTTCGCCGCGCTCGCGCCCCTCGCGGCCTTGGCAGCTGAAAGGCCCGGCAGCTGAAAGGGCGGGGCAGCTGAAAGGGTCAAACCCTTATGTCTGTGATTCTGAGATTCATATATAGCCGTAATCGGATCAATTAAATCGACCGGATTACCAAGTGTGTCCATGGAATGGTTTCACCCGTGCTGGCTAATATAATTTAGCGCTATTCGGGTCAGTCCTGTAGAAGCTGATTCCCTTTCGCTTTGAAGTCAGTGAGGTCGAGTGCGGAATTGTTGGGTTGAAACTAACTTTTAGCGGACTGACGCCCTCGATAGTGCTCCAAGTCCCAAGGCCAGACTCCTTCACCCCTCTGAGCGGGAGCTAATGAAGACCTCAAGTCTTACCTTTTACCTTCCAAAAGGCGAAAGGTAAAGCCTGAGGTCTTTCGTCTTCCCCTGAGGTCTTCGTCTTCCACCCGGGCGACGAGTGGTTCGATTGAAGCCGTAGGCGAAGAATTCAGCGAAAGGCGCCGAATGGAAAGTGGCGTTCGCCGGGAAACTGCGCCATTCCGTTGCCGGGCTCTATCGCTGGATCGCGGAGAC
>CAYVDZ010000042.1:8923-15438 GCA_964450575.1 uncultured Opitutus sp. | reverse complement strand
GAATATTCGGGCTGCGTTGCACCAGAATCACTTTGGTCCCAATGCGGTTCAGAAATTGAGCGAGCTCGGTGGCGACGATGCCGCCGCCGAGGACGATCACGCTTTTCGGAATGAAATCGAGGTCGAGCACCTCATCGCTGTTCCAACTCGAGACATCCGCCAGCCCCGGCACGGGAGGCACGCTCACTTTGGAGCCGGTGCTAACGAGAATGTGGCGCGCGCGGATCCGCTCGCCATTGGAGAGTTCCAAGGTGTGCGGATCGAGGAAACGCGCGTAGGCTCGGATGAGATCGAACTTGCCGGATTCCAGTGCTTGCTTCCGGTAGTCGGCGAACTCCCCGATAATCTTTTTCTTGCGTGCATGGATCGCGGCCATGTCGGCGCGAGCGGATGGAATTTTAAGGCCGAAGACCGATCCCTTCTGCGCCAGATGCAGCACGTCAGCCATGTAGAGCAAGGTCTTCGACGGCATGCAGCCGCGCAGAATACATAGTCCGCCGAGCTCCGTGGCACCCTCGACAATGGCCGATTCGAGTCCGAGGGAAGCGGCGAGACGCGCGGCGTTAAATCCGGCGCTGCCTCCGCCGATGGCGACAAAGTCGTAGTGTTTCATTCAGCGTGAAAAGGAAGAGGACGGAAAGTGGGCGAAGCGACGGTTCTGGCCCCGATTGCGGTCAGGCCGGCAGATCGACGAGCGAGCGCGCGTTTGCGCCGCGCCGCTCATGCGCAAATCGAGGCCGCGACCTCCGCGGCCTTTTCGCGCGAGACGAGTTGTTCCACCAGTTGGAGGGCGAAATCGAGCGCGGTCCCCGCCCCGCGCGAGGTGATCAGCAGTCCGTCGATTACGACGCGTTCGGTGGCAACGATGTCGGCGAGTTCGTTCGCGACCGAAGGATGCGCCGTGTAGCGGCGGCCCTGAAGCAGGCCCGCATCATGCAACACGGTCGGCGCCGCGCAGATCGCGGTAATCCAGCGTTCGGCAGCGGCGTGTCGCTCCAGAAGACCGCGAACGCGCGGATCAGCTCGGAGATGCTTTACGCCGGGACCACCCGGCAGGAAGATCGCGTCAAAGAGCCGCGTTTCGATCGACGAAACCGTCGTGTCGGTATGCAACGTGATCCCTGAGCGCCCGCTCACATGGATGCCGTCGACCAGGGCGGCCACGATGACCTCCACTCCGGCGCGACGGAGAATGTCGATCGGCGTAATCGTCTCGATCTCTTCGAAGCCTTCGGCAAGGAGAACAAGGACGTTGGGCATGAACCGAATGGAATCACGAAATCGCCCGATGCACATCCTTTTTTACCTGCGATCCTTGGTTGAGCATGCCACTATTTGCACCCTCCATGGTTTCATTCGCTGGCAAACGACTCGTCATTTTCGGCTGTGGTTATCTCGGTACCGCCGTCGCGCAATGGGCGTTGAAGGCGGGCTTGCAGGTGAGCGCGCTGACTCGCAACCCGGTTACTGCGGATCATCTGGCCGGGCTCGGAGTGAAGCCGGTGGTCGCGGACCTGGCGAACGATGACTGGCACTCCCGAGTCCCGGCGCAGCCGGACTTCGTGCTCAACTGCGTGAGTTCGGGCGGCGGAGGCGTCGAGTCGTATCGGCGCAGCTATGTGGCGGGAATGAATTCGATTGTCGTTTGGGCGAAAACGCAGGGTCCGGTGGGAACGCTGGTCTACACCGGAAGCACCTCTGTTTATCCTCAGGATGGGGGAGTAATCGTCGACGAAACTTCACCGACCGGCGGCGAGGCCGAGCGTCCGCAATTGCTGCGGCAGGCGGAGGCGACGGTGAGCGACACCCCGGGTGCCTGGCAGCGCTGGTTTATCCTGCGGCTTGCGGGGATTTACGGCCCGGAGCGAAGTTATCTGCTCGAACAAGTTCGACGCGGCGAAGTGGCGGGCAACGGCGACCATCACCTCAACCTGATCCATCGCGACGACGCCGTGGCGGCGGTGGCGGCGTGTTTTGCAGCTCCAACGGCGGTGGCCAGTCAGGTTTTCAATGTGGCCGACAACGGCGCGGCGCCGAAGCGCGAGGTTGTCGCCTGGTTGGCGAGTGCATTGGGGCTACCCAATCCTCCGTTTACGGGTGAACCGCCGGCGGGGCGGCGGGTCATCACCCCGGACCGGATCATCTCAAACACAAGATGCCAGGAAGTGCTCGGCTGGCGTCCGCGCTACTCGACGTTTCGCGAAGGGTATGGCAGTTTGTTGTCGCGTTGAGCGGATCCGCCTTACTCAACTCTCCGCTTTCCCGCCCTTCCGGCGGACAAAAATTCATAACCTCACCAACCATGGCTGGTCTCGGCAAACTCGTTAAACAGGCAGAAAAGATGAAACGCGGCATCGAAGCGTTGCAGACGCAACTCGAGGCCAAGGAAATCGAAGTCACCAGCGGTGGTGGCGCCGTCAAGATCAAGGTGAACGGCACCGGCAAGTTCCTGTCCCTCGAACTCGATCCCGAGTTCTTGAAGGAGGACGGAAAGCTGATTGCCGACACCGTGCTGGCGGCTTTCCAGGACGCGGCGACGAAGGCGAAGGAGTATAATGAAGCTGAGATGCAGAAGGTCACCGGTTCATTTCAGCTTCCAGGAATGTTCTGAGTGCGGGAGTCACGCGGAACGTTTTTCGGAGCGACGTCGCAGGGCGGAGGTGGGCACCTGAAGCAGGCGTGTGCGCCGGTGGATCGGCGGTTGGGGAACAGACAGGAATGTCTGTTGCACTTTATAGGAGGCGTGTGACATGACCCCGGCATTTGAACGATTACAGAAGTATTTGAAGCAGTTGCCCGGGCTGGGCTTCCGCTCGTCTGAACGGATTGCGTTGCACCTCCTGGTGGAAAAACCGGGGCGGCTCCCCGAGCTCGTCGCGGCCCTGCAAGAGGCGGCACGGGTGGTCCACCGGTGTGAACGCTGCGGGAATCTAGCCGAGGGCGAACGGTGTGCGATCTGTGCCGACGAACGACGGGACCGCTCGGTGGTCTGCGTGGTGGAGCATGTGCCGGATCTGGTGGCCTTGGAACGTAGTGCGGCGTTTCGCGGAGTTTATCATGTGCTGCATGGGAAACTCTCCCCGATTCACGGTGTGGGTCCCGAAGATCTTAATTTCGAGTCGCTTCGCGCCCGGATCGAGGCCAGCGAAGTGACCGAATTGATTCTCGCCTTGCCCAACGACGTCGAAGGCGAGGCGACGTGTCATTATCTGACCGAGCACCTTCCGCCTGGTCACCAGATCAAAGTCACCCGAATCGGCTTCGGGCTGCCGAGCGGGGGAGGCGTGCTGTACGCGGATGCGGTCACCTTGCGCAGCGCGCTCGAAGGTCGGCGCGGCTATCAGTGAGCAGTTGGCGAGCGGCGCCGATTGCACCGCAGCAGCGCGCGGATCATCCCGGCCCGCCGCGATAATGTCACGTAATGCGTGACATTGTGCTTGGGCCGGGCGCATGGAGGAGGGGGGGCGTGATGGTTCCGGGGTTTCGGAAGCCTGCCGCGCTGCTTCGTAAAACTGCCTGGAATCTTAAATCTTCGCACTTGCGGGCGGGGCTAAGGTGCTCCAAGGATTTCGATGTCACTCAGTGGGCGGGCGTAGTATATCGGTATTATGTGTGCTTCCCAAGCATGAGAGGCGGGTTCGACTCCCGCCGCCCGCACCATCCCCAAAAAAAACCATATGAAGTCGTTCTCCAAATCGATTATCGCCTATGCGGTGATCTCTCTCTCCGCGGCCGGATATGCTTTCGCCGCTGCTGGCAGTGTTGAAAGCAAGGTCGCTGGCTGCTGCGTTAAAGCGTCGACCGACGGCAAAACTTGTGCCCATCCGTGCTGCGTCGAAGCGGCCAAGGCCGGCGACAATTGCACGAAGTGCAAAGGTTCAGGCAAGATTGCCAAGGTCGAAGCGAAGAAGTAATTCTTTGTTCGACCGTTAGTTGTCCGAGCCGCGCATCCTTACCGATGGGCGGCTTTTTTGCGTTCGGCCGCTGAGGTGAAACAGACATTCCTGTCTGTCTCCCTGCAAGCGGGCCTCACCTCCGCTGCCTCACCTCGCCTCCGCCGTCTTTAAACGTCGGCTTCGACGTGCTCGGCACGGAGATTTCTCCAGCGGGCCAGGACCCGGCGATGAATATCGTCCGGAGCCAAGCCGGACGCGGCGCGCAGGACCTCGGTACTGGTGCCATGCTCAATGAACTTGTCGGGCCAGCCGATTCGTTCCACCGCCGTCGGGCAGTCCGCATCCTGCAGGGCCTCCAGGACGGCGCTGCCGAAACCACCCGCGAGCACGTGGTCCTCCATCGTCACTAAAAGGGGGATACAGGCCGCGTGACTCAGCAAGAGCGTGCGATCGAGCGGTTTCACAAACCGGGCGTTTACCACGCCGACGGAAAGGCCTTCCTCCCGGGCCAACCGTTCCGCGAGTTTGATCGCATCCTGGACCATGTTGCCCAAGGCCCAGATCATGATGTTGGACCCTTCGCGCAGGACTTCCGCATGGCCGATGGCGAGCGTAACGGGTTGCTCTTTAATCCTGGCTCCGGTGCCCGCGCCGCGCGGATAGCGGATGAAACCCGGGCCATTCAGCTGCAAACTCGTGTGCAGCATGTCGACGAGTTCATCTTCGTCCTTGGGCTGCATCACCACGGCGTTCGGGACGCAACGGAGATAGGCAATATCGAAGAGACCGTGATGAGTCGGTCCGTCATTGGGCGAGAGCCCGGCGCGATCCATGCAGAACGTCACGGACAAGTTCTGTAACGCGACGTCGTGGATCACCTGATCGTAGGCGCGTTGGAGGAAGGTGGAATAAATCGCGCAGACTGGACGAAAGCCCTTGGTGGCGAGTCCGGAAGCGAAGAGGACAGCGTGTTCTTCCGCGATGCCGACGTCGAAGAACTGTTGGGGCACGCCCGCGGCCAAATGCGAAAGGCCGGTGCCGCTGGGCATCGCACCGGTGATGCCAATGATGTTGGGATTAGCCCGCGCAAATCGCGTCAGCGCCCGTCCGAACACATCCTGGTAAGTCGGAGCCGCGTTCGGTGCCGGCTTCTTGTTTTCGCCCGTGACGGGATCATACGGCGCTGCGCCATGGAAACGTTCCGGATGGGCGAGGGCGGCCTCGAGACCTTTGCCCTTCTTGGTGAGCACATGGATCAATACCGGGACGTCACAGTGCTTGGCGAATTCGAGATTCTTGGTCAGCGCGTCGAAGTCATGGCCATCAACCGGGCCGAGGTAACGGAGGCCAAATTTCTCAAACAGCGAAGACTCGACAATGAAGTCCTTGGTCTCGCGCTTCCACTTGTGGTAAACGCGGTTCATTTCCACGCCGACGGGGAAACTCTTGAAAAAGCCTTCCAGGTCGTGATGCAGCTTGTTGTACGTCCGGCTCGTGCTAATCCGGTTCAAATAGGATGAAATCGCTCCGACATTCTTGGCGATCGACCACTCGTTGTCATTCAGGACGACGATCAAGCGTTTGGTGGAACTGACCACGTTGTTGAGCGCTTCGAGCGTGATGCCGCAGGTAAAGGCGGCGTCACCGCAGAGGGCCACCACATGTTCACTCGTCCCGCGCAGATCGCGCGCTGTCGCCATCCCGAGCGCGGCCGAAAGGGCGGTGCCCGCGTGTCCGGCGCCGAACGAGTCGTGGACGCTCTCCCCGCGGTAGAGGAATCCGCTCGCGCCGTCCGACTGGCGCAGCTTTTTGAAAAAGTCGCCGCCGCGGCCGGTGAGCAGTTTGTGCACGTAGCCTTGATGCGCGACGTCGAAGACAAACTGGTCCCCGGGCGTCGTGAACACGCGATGTAACGCAATCGTTAGTTCCACCACTCCCAGGTTGGGCCCGATGTGGCCACCGTTCTTCGCGGTAACCAAGATCAACTCTTCCCGAATCTCTCGAGCAAGTTGGGGCAATTGAGCCGGCGTGAGGGCTTTGACGTCGGCCGGCCCTCGAATCGAGGCAAGCAGGGCAGGTGTGGACGAGGGAGCGGAGTCGTTCATCAGGTACGAGGGAGCGGGCGATTCGGTGTCAGTCTTCGCGCGCGGTTTCAAATTTTTCGAAAGTGAGCGAGCCATCCTTTTGTTTCTTCAACTGCTCGATTTTCAGTTCAGCATCTTTCAGACGCCCTTCGCAGACCTTGAGCAACTGGGTGCCCTCCTCGAATCTCGCGAGGAGTTCGGCCAGAGGTACCTCGCCCGACTCCATCGATTCGACGATGGATTCGAGGCGGCCCAAGGCAGCTTCAAAGGTGAGTTTGGCGTCTGATGCGTCCACAGTACGTCACGATGCTCCTGCGCCGGACCATTTCAAACCATCTTTAATTTCGTAAGTTTTCGGGATCGAAGGAATGAGCAATTTCCGCTCCTCCGGGAGCCGCTCCCCCAAGATACGAATGACTTTGAGCTGGCGGCGCAGAGGGTTTCGCATGGATTGGCTCAATGCTTATGGTTTTCACGATCACGGCGATCCTTCTGGTACTCCGGATGACGGCCGAGTTGGCGTTGTCAGCCGTGA
>CAYVDZ010000042.1:0-8913 GCA_964450575.1 uncultured Opitutus sp. | reverse complement strand
GAGGTGCGCCGCCACGCGGGCGCTCCCCCGCCGGGGGTGGCGGCAATCATGGATCCTGCGACTTATCAAAAATCTGTGGCATATACCCTGGCACGGTCGCGCTTTGGGGATCTCACAACCGTTTTTGATACCCTGGTCCTCGCCCTCGTGATCTTCGGCGGAGTGCTCCCGGTCCTGTACTCCGCCATCGTCAGCTGGTCGGGGCCGGATGCGATGTGGACGCGTGCGCTCTTCATCTTGCTGACCTCCGTTCTGATTTCGGTCCCCTCGCTGCCTTTCGAATGGTGGGAGCAGTTCCGCTTGGAAGGAAAATTCGGTTTCAACAAGGCCACGCCCGGACTCTGGGTCATGGACAAGCTCAAGGGTACGCTGTTGATGTTTGTCATCGGTTTCCCATTGCTGTGGGCGTTGTTGTCGCTGGTGGGTTGGGCGGGTGACACTTGGTGGATCTGGGGCTTCGCCCTGATGTTTGGTTTCCAACTGCTCATGCTGATCCTTTACCCCAAGGTGATTTTGCCGCTATTCAATAAACTCACGCCGCTGCCGGACGGTGAGCTGCGTGCGCGGCTGTTGGCCCTGGGCGATCGGACCGGTTTCGAGGCGAAAACGATCGAGGTCATTGATGGCTCGAAACGCTCGGGACACTCCAACGCGTACTTCACCGGGTTCGGGCGCTTTCGACGGATCGTTTTGTTTGATACTTTAATCGCGCAGTTGAGTGCCGAGGAACTGGAAGCGGTTCTGGCGCACGAGATCGGACACTACCGTCGTGGCCACATTCCCAAGCTGATCGCGATGTCGGCCCTGATGATGTTCGGGGCCTTTGCCGCCATTGCGTGGCTGGCGCGGAGTCCGTGGTTCAATTCCGCCTTTGGATTCCCGCTTGGAGAAATCGCGCCCTCATTTCTGCTCTTCGGGCTGCTCAGCGGACTCTTGACGTTCTGGTTTGCGCCGTTGAGCAACGTGCTCTCGCGCAAATTCGAATACGAAGCCGATGCCTTTGCCCGCGAGGCGATGGGCGGGCCGGCCGCCATGATCGGCGCGTTGCGAAAACTGGCGCAAAAAAACCTGAGCAACCTTACTCCCCATCCGTGGTTCAGCGGGTTTCATTATTCGCATCCGACACTGGTGGAGCGGGAAGCGGCCTTGGTTAAAGCGTGATGCCGCTCGCGCCCCTGCTGATCCGGCGAGGCGAACTCGTTTCCGGTGCGCGAGGGGGCGTGTTCTTCGGCTGCTCGTGGCGGCTGTGGCGGGTCGTCATCGCCCTGTTCAGTGCGTCGGGAGCGGGGGCCGAAACGCTCACGATCGCGACGTACAATGTGGAGAATTACGTGCTGGCCGATCGGATCACCGCGTCCGGTTATCGCCAGGCGTATCCCAAACCTGAATCTCAAAAGCACGCTCTGCGCCGGGTGATACGCGACCTTCACGCCGATGTTCTCGTTGTGCAGGAGATGGGGCCGCAGCCATTCCTCGATGAGTTGCAGCAGGACTTGCGAACCGGAGGGGTGGACTTTCCTTTCACCGCACTCGCGGTCGCAGGCGATGCCGATCGGCACGTTGCGGTGCTTTCGCGGCGACGGTTGCGAAATGTGACAACGCACCGTGACCTCTCGTTTCCTTACTTCGGGGGGCGCGAAACCGTAAAGCGGGGATTGCTGGAAGTGACCCTTGAAACCGCCTTGGGCGACGTGACCCTTTTTGCCGTCCATCTCAAGAGCCGTTTCACGGATCGGATCGACGATCCGTTGTCGGCCTTGCGGCGAGCGGGCGAAGCGGCGGCGATTCGCGACCGAATTCTCCAACGTTTTCCGAACCCCGCCGAGGCCCGTTTCATCATCGTGGGGGACTGCAATGATAGTCCGCGCAGTCGTCCGTTGGTGGCTTTGCAGAATCGCGGGAAAACGCGAATCGCTGAGTTGCTTGCGGCGACCGATTCGCGCGGCGACACGTGGACGCATGCCTACCGGCGCGAAGATTCGTATTCACGCGCCGATTACATTCTGGTTTCCGCTGCGCTCAAACCGCAGGTCCGCGGAGGGGTGGCGGTCATTTACGACGGGGCGGGGGCGCAGGCGGCCAGTGATCACCGGCCCGTGTTTCTGGTGCTGGCGGAACCAGCGAGATAACGGGTCATCCGGATTCGGAAGGGCCACCCTCCGCTCCAGCCGGCGAAAAGGATTCCCTTCGCGAGGTCGCGCGAAGGGAAGAAGCGCGCCTTAGCGGCCGCTTACGCTTACCGGAATTGTCACCTCACCCGAGCCGAAGCCCTTCAGGAAGAGGCTGCCGTTGCCGGCGTTGCCCCCTTCGATGGTGATCGTTACGGAGTTCTGCCCTTGAGGCACAATGACCTCCGGCATGATCACGCTTTCGGGCACATCGGTGGTAATGTCGAGGAGCGTGCCGCCGGGAGGCGCGGCATTGGGCAAGGTGAACGTCAGGGTCTGGCGCTGACGGGGCGCGAGGAAGAGTGAACTGGGCGTCACGACGACACTGCTGGCATCAACGCGGAACGTGCCGACGGGTGAGTTGCCCGAGACGCTATCGAGCATCACCCGATAGTTGGTATTCGCCTCGACCGCCGGAACGAAAAAACTGAGTGCATTCGGCGATTCAAAAACCGTGCGCGCCGGCGTGCCGTTGAAACTGATCACATCCTGCGGAGTGAATCCGCGTCCGAAAACGCTGATGCGGGAGCCGACCGGGCCGCGATTTGCCTCGAGCGACAGCACGTAGCGGCGGACGATCCGAACCGTCTGCACGTTGGTGTAGGCCTCCTGCTGGGTGGAACCTCCATTGCCCTCAATGTTGTAATTGACGAGATAGTAGTACGCGAGTTGGTCGCGACCGCCAGGAACCTGGTACTCGAAATCGTAGATATTTTGTCCGAGGGGGCTTGGCTTCATCAAGAAGCTCTGGCCATCGACGATGAGCTTCGGGGTCACCCCGGTAACGGTGCTGGTCCGAGGCCGGGCGCGCAGACTAAAAGTATAAATCTGCGACGGGTTTTCCGGCATCGACGACGGCGTAAGGCTCGTCAAGGTGACGGTTTCGCAACCCGTGAGGAAAGTTAAGGAGGCCAGCGCAGCGAGCCAGAGGGTGATTTTTCTCGCGGGAGAAATTCGATTGGTATGCATTTGATCCTGGAGTGAAAAACCGGACAGAATTCCGTTAGTAATGAGCGCGCTACCTACAGGGCAAGACAAAGCTGACACCGCGTCCGTCGGGACGCGCGATCGTGCGACGCGCCCGGAGCTTACGGATGCCTTGATCTCCTTTCGGCAGGCCTCACCGGTTGTGAACACCGATCCGGCGCCGTTGGGATTGTATGTGCATGTGCCGTTTTGCGCGTCGACCTGCGACTTTTGCGCCTTCTATCAGACCAAACCCAGCGCCGAGGGTTTGAGACGCTACTTTGACGGGATCCAGCGGGAAGCCGATCAGATTGCCTGGCCGCGGCCGGTCACCACGGTCTTCTGGGGCGGCGGCACGCCTGGTCTGCTGGCGCCACCGGAGCTCGCCCGGCTCGCTGGCATTGTTCGTCAACGTTTGGGCGGAGTCGAACCGCAGGAATGGACCGTTGAGATGGCGCCCGCATCCGTCACCCCCGCGCGCCTCGAAGTGCTCAAGGAGGTCGGCGTCACCCGGATCTCCCTTGGGGCACAAAGTTTTCAACCCGAACTGCTCGACGGCTTGGGCCGGCAGCATACGCGTGAACAAATTTTTCGCGCTTATGACCGCATCCGCGCCGTCGGTTTTCGCAGCGTGAACATCGATTTGATGTTCGCTCTCCCTGGGCAGACCTCGACCGAATGGGCCGGCGATGTGCGGGAAGCGGTGGCGCTCGGGCCGGATCACCTTTCGACGTACTGTCTCACCTTCGAGGAGGACACGAAGTTGTGGCTGAAGCTCTCGCAAGGCCGGGTGAAACTCGATCAGGAGCTGGAAGCCGCGCTCTACGAAGCGACGTGGTCGCAGTTGGTGAGCCTCGGCTACCAACAGTACGAAGTTTCGAATTTCTCGCGTCCACGGCACGCGTGTATTCATAATCTCAACACGTGGCGCATGCACGAGTGGGTCGGCCTCGGGCCTTCGGCGGCGTCGCAGCACGCTGGCTGGCGGGGAGCCAACATCGCCGATCTCGAACAGTGGCTCGGCCACTTGGATCGTGGAGCACGAATGACCGGGGATCGCGTAGCGCTCACCCCGGCACTGCTTGCCGAAGATGCCCTGATCTTTGGCCTGCGGATGAATGGCGGGGTGGATCTCACGCCCTGGCGAGCACGTGCTCCCGAGGCGCCGTGGGCTGCGGTCGAGGACGTGCTCGCCACGTTGATCGCGGGTGAGATCCTCATTCGCGAGGGCTCAATCGTCCGGCTGACCCAACGCGGCCGCTTGGTGGCGGATTCCGTCGGGACGGAGATCATGACCGCGTTCGCGGCGATTGCGGAGACCGCATGAGGCCGGGCTCGCTGCTCGCACCTCGCTGGAGCGGATTGTTTCCCGCCGGTTCCATCCTTTGGGCCGTGCTGCTGCTCGCGTGCAGCGGATGCCAGTCCACGCGGCCCGCCACCTCGGACGGCACGGTGTGGGCGCGGTTTCATCTGGAATCCGCGCCGGACGTGGCAGGCCTGACGTTGGCTTTGCCGCAGAGTGGGAGTCTCATTGCGGTGAACCCCAAGCCGGTGATCACCGAAGGCGATGTGGTCAATGTGGAGCTCGTCCAGGTTGATTTGGGCAAGTGTTTGATGTTTCAGCTGACGACTGCGGCCGCCCGCGATTTTTATCGCCTGTCGGGCACGCACCAAGGGCGGCGACTCGTTTTGGTGGTAAACGATGTGGCGGTCGGGGCGCGCCGCATTGACGGGGCGATGGCCGACGGCGTGGTGTATATTTTTGTGGAGCTGCCGGACGACGAACTGCCGCTGCTCGCCGCCCGGTTGAAGAAAAGTTCGATCGCATATCAGCGCGAAATCGCGCGGAAAGGATGAGGCGCATGGATGGACCGAAAGACCGTAATCAAAACACGAATACGCCGGTCGCTTCGCGGTGCCGGTCGTCCGGCGTGGCCGCGCGATCCAGGACGCGGACGGCCGGGATTCGCGCCTTGGTTCCATGGTGGATGGTCTTCCTGATCGGTGCCTTGCCAGTGGCGGCGGCAAACCGGCTCGAACTGGTTTGGCCGACTCCGAATCCGGCCTGGGCGGAAGGGCGGCCCGCAGAGCAATGGCTGCAACATGCCGGTTCCGGTGATCCCCAATCAGGGAATTACGGCGGTGTGCGCAGTGCAGGCGCCCAATTTCACGAAGGCATTGATATTAAACCCGTGGCCCGTGATCGCCGGGGCGAACCGTTGGATTCGGTTTTCGCGGCCATGGCCGGAGTGGTGCGTCACCTCAGCATGTCGTCAGGCGCGAGCAGTTATGGACGCTACGTGGTCCTGGAGCACCCGGGAGCATCGCCGGCGGTCTACACCTTATACGCTCATTTGGCGCGGATCGATCCAGCGCTGCGCGTCGGGAGCCCGGTTGCAGCCGGAGCGGTGTTGGGCACGATCGGTTACAGCGCCGGCGGTTACACGATTCCGAAGGACCGCGCGCATCTGCATTTTGAGGTCGGAGTGGTCGTCACGCGCGATTTCCAAGCCTGGTATAACCGCAGGAAATTCGGCAGCCGGAACCCGCATGGGATTTGGAACGGAATGAATTTGCTCGGGCTTGATCCGCTGGCGTTTTTCGATGACTGGCGCGCGGGCCGGATTAACCAGGTCCAGGATTTTTTCGAGCGCATGGAAACGGTGGCGACGGTGCGTATCGCAACGTTCAATACGCCGGACTTTGTCACGCGTTATCCGTCATTGCTCACGAAGCCGCTGCCGCTCGGTCCGGTGGCCGGATGGGAGATCCGCTTCGGTTGGACCGGGGTGCCGTTTTCCTGGACGCCTCTCACTGTGTCGGAGGTGACGGGGATGAAGCTGAACCAGCCTCAAATCGTCGAGGTGAATGCAGCGCTCGACCGCCGCGAGCGCAGCAAAAGCCTCGCGGTTTCCCGTCGCGGCGGCTGGACCGTGGGGCGCGATCTTCAGACGGTGCTGCAGCAGCTTTTCGGCATTCCGTAAACGCGGCGCCAGTTTCGCGGGTCACCACGTGCCGATAGGTCAGAAGCGGCGATCCGTGGCCTCGGTCTCCTTCTTCCAGACGGCGGCAAAACCGCCGCTTCACGTTCCGCGCATTGCGGGCACTGCGACTCAGCTCTGTGGCTTCAGGGTCTGAAGCATCACCTGGAATTCCGGGTGCAGCTTGAGCGCCTCCAGATCCGGGTCTTGTTGCATCCAGTCGAAGTCACGATAGCCGAGCTCGATCGCCTGCCGGAGCTGCCGCAGGGCATCCGTCTTGCGTTTGGAAAGCGCGAGGCTGCACGCCAGATTGTAGCGTGCCGTGGCGTTGGCCGGCTGGAGCTTCACCAACTTGCGGTCCATCTTCAGACCTTCGGCGATCTGGCCGTGGCGGGTATAAAGGCCGGCGAGGATCTCAACCACATTGGTGTATGACGGTGCTCGCCGAAGCACAGACTCGAAAAAACGAATTTCAAACGCGGTGTCGTCTCGCTTTGCCTTCACGTTCAGAAAAAAGGATCTAGCCACGGCGCGGGCAGGTGCCCGTTTGACGAAAGGCGTCGCATTGGGCGCTTACCTGCAGGCGCTGCGTCACCGGCGTCAGGCCGAGTTTGGAGGAGACCGTGTTGCCGTACCACGACATGAAGGGAGCGCTGATCTCAAAAATTTTGTCGCAATCGAGGCACACCACTTGGGCGATCTGGGTGCTGTCGCCTTCGCGATTCGGACGGTAGAATTTCTCGCCGGATCCGATGTCCACTTCCCGCAGGAGGGCGCTTTCCGTCATGATCGGCAACGTGCGGTAAACCGTCGCCCGCGAAACTGAATCATCGATCGTGCGCGCGTAATCCAGCAACTGTTCGGCCGTGAAGTGCTCCGGTTGCGCGAAGGCCGCATCAAAGATCGCCAGCCGCTGATTGGTCGCGCGCAGCCCCTTTTGCGTCAGAAAGTTTCGGAATTTTTCGCGGGCGGCAGGGATGCTCACTCCTCGACTGTCCTCCGTCAGAGCCGTCTGTCAACCGGATCATTGCCCTGATTTTCCGTAGGATTCTGCCGAAAGCGCCCCTGACCAATAATCTGCGCCCGTGATCAAGGGGGAGGATACTTTGCATTTGCGCCAGCCCGACGGGGGCGGCGTCATGCGGCCAATGATCGTCGGCGTTCACCCGCTTGCTGGGTTCGACAAGCTCCTGCACTATATCGTCCCCGAAACGTTGCGTGACTCCGTGGGCGTTGGGTCATTAGTGCGCGTACCGATCGTTAACGCTTTGCGACTCGCCGTCGTAGGCGAAATCAGCGAACCTAAAGATTTTCCGCTCGATCGCCTGAAGCGCGTCGCCCAGGTCGTGTATCCTTTTCCGGCGGTGCCGCCCGATTTGCTGGAACTGGCGCACTGGATGTCTCGTTACTATGCCTGCGGGCTCGATAGTATCATCGAAACGATGATTCCCGCGCCCGTGCGCAACGGCGCGGGACTCAAACAGGAAAAACAGCTTTCGATGGGGACCAAGCTCACGGCTGAGGAACTCGCTACCCTCGAGAAACGCGCGCCCGCCCAGGCGAAACTCTACCGCTTCCTCGATCAACAATTTCGCCCGCTTCGCAAAGGTCTGGTCCTCACGCGCCTCGGGCAGACCGCCGGGGTCGCGGCGGCGCTCATTAAACGCGGTGTCATCCGCGAGGAGACGTGCCGGATCGAGCGGGTGGCCTACGCCGACGAACATTCGGCAGGTGAACTCGTGGCGGCGCAACCGCATGCTCTCAATGCGGAGCAGCAAGCGGCGGTGGATGCGGTGGCGCTCCGCGTGGCGGAGGCGAAGTTCAGTGTCACCTTACTGCATGGCGTCACTGGCTCCGGGAAGACCGAGGTCTACTTGCGTGCCATCGATCTCGCATTGCAGAGCGGCGGTGGGGTGGCGTTTTTGGTGCCCGAAGTCGCGCTCACGCCGCAAACGGTGGCGCGCCTCCGCTCGCGACTCGAAACCATCGCGCAAGGCCAGCGCTGCGTGGTCTGGCACAGCCATCTGAGTGAAGGCGAACGCCTCGATGGCTGGCTCGCGCTCGCGACGGGCGAGGCGCGGGTCGTGGTCGGAGCGCGTTCGGCGATTTTCGCGCCGGTCCGTGATTTGCGGCTCATCGTGGTCGATGAGGAGCACGAACCGGCTTACAAACAGGACGAGACACCACGCTATCACGGCCGCGATGTTGCCGTGATGCGGGCAAAGATTACCGGCGCGGTTTGCCTGCTCGGCTCCGCCACGCCGTCGCTGGAAAGCTTCACCAACGTGGAGTCAGGGAAATATGGGTTACTCCAGCTCACCCAGCGCGTCGATGCGCGCAAGTTGCCCTTCATCGATGTGGTTGATCTGCGGATCGAAGCGATGAAGCAACGCAGCCTGCCGGCGTTGTCCGGCCGGCTCGTGCGTGCGATGCAGGACCGGTTTGAGAAACGCGAACAGACGATTCTCTTTATCAACCGCCGCGGGTACTCGTCCTCAATGCTGTGTACCAAGTGCGGTCATGTGGAAGAGTGCACGCATTGCAGCATCACGCTCACCTACCACCGGTCCGACGAGATGCTGCGCTGTCATCTCTGCGGCGACCAAAAGCCCGCGCCGGCGCGCTGCCCGAAGTGCGCTGCGCCCGACATTCGGTGGCGGGGACTCGGCACGCAACGGATTGAGGAAGCGGTCCGTCGCGTCCTGCCACGTGCCTGCATCGAGCGAATGGATACGGATACGATGGCGAAGAAAAACCGTTTCCGGGAAGTGCTTTCGCAATTCCGCGCGGGCAAGATC
>CAYVDZ010000041.1:0-15525 GCA_964450575.1 uncultured Opitutus sp. | reverse complement strand
CCGCGTTTTCCAATTCCGGGATCGTGACGGAAAAGACCGGGAGGAACGCTAATCTCCGCTGATCTCCGCTAATCTATCCCGCCCGGAATGAACCTCTGAGATCAGATTTGAAGCCACAGATTCGGTTCTTCGATAGTTCCGGTGAGCACAGAAGAATGAACAGACGATAACGGAGGAAACGAAGATCCAATCTTCCTGGCGCACACCTTCGTTTTCTTTGTTACCTCCTTTTCAATTCCGATGCGCGCCTGCCTCGCGTTTATTCACTGAACGGAGCGACGAACCTAAAGATTTCTCTTAGTGAAAAGCCGCAGCGGCACCGATTCTCAGGCGCAACCGACTCCGCTACAGTGGCAGCATGTAGAATCATTCCGGTGCATTTCAAGATTGAGTCTCAATTTCTTCTTGATCTGAGAACTCGTCTCATTCACGAATCAAAACGTTCCTCTTGAACACTCATCGACCGTTAGTTTCGCCTCTTCATCGCTAGTTTCTTCCTAAGCGTTCACCCGCTCTCATTTCCGCCAATTACGCCCGCGCCGCACAAAACCTTGCTGCCTCATTGGGCAGAAACGGATTTCTGAGCTAACGTCCCACACCGTATGAAAACCAACGTCACCTCCCCTCGGACATCCTCCGCCACGAAGAGCGATTCTGCCGTCGTCAAAGCTCTCAACCTGTTTCTTGCCGATTCCTACGTGCTGATGGCCAACACCCATTACGCGCACTGGAATGTGGAAGGCCCCGGTTTCTTCGTCCTGCACCAAGCCTTTGAAGGGCATTACAAGAACCTCTTCGACGCCATCGATGAGATCGCCGAACGGGTCCGGGCACTGGACGCATATGCCTTGGGCGGTCTGCGCAACTTTGCCCACGAATCCGGTATCGAAGAACTCAGTCAGCCAATCGCCGCCAAGGACTACGTTGCCGCTCTCATCATTGCCCACGAAAAAACCCTCAACGATGCCTTGGCCGTGCGCGATGCTGCCGGCGCAAGCAACGACCTCGAGTCGCAGGACTTGGCCATCGGGCGCATTCAATGGCACCAAAAAACCCTTTGGATGCTGAAGAGTTACCTCCGCTAACCGATCTGAATCACCACTTCCACGCGCCGGCTCGCGCCGACGCGTTTTTAAACCTCTTCTATTGAGACTGAGTTTCGTTCCCATGACTGTCACTCTTCCTCCACTTCGCCTCGCATCTTCCGCGGCTGCGATGGTGTGCCCCTTCCACGATGGCGTTGCGACGCTGGACCTGCTCCTGGCAGAACTCGATCCGCAGGACACCGAGCTTTTCGATGCCGTCCTCGACCTGCGCACGATGTCCGCCGCCGTGACCGAGCCCGCGGCCTGCGTGGAGCAGCTGTTGCGGGTCCGCCGTATCCTGGCCGGTCGTCACTATCTCGCCTTTTTCCGCGTACGCTGCTGGGCTCGGCGCACGTTCCGCATCGAAGTGCGGGGAAGCCGCACGTTGCCATGGCTGTCTCGCGAACTGCCGCTCGATTGCGCGCGGATCGACGAACTCCTCAATTCCTCCCTCGCCACCGTTGCCAACGCGGACGGCGAAATCCCGACGTCAGCCCACGTGCGTTTTGCGTTCGCAGCGGTTGAACCGACCGGATCATGAACGTCCGAAAAATTCTCTTTTGGGTTCACCTGACGGCGGGCGTAATCGCGGGACTCGCGATCGGGATCATGTGCTTCACCGGCACTGTTCTTGCCTTCGAAAAGGAACTTATCGCTTGGTCGGAAAGTGACGCCCGCCGGGTCGCTCATCCTGCAGCGGATGCTCCACGGCTTTCGCTCGAGGAAATGCAACGCCAGCTGCGCGCCGCGAAACCCGAGGCGCGTCCTCAGTCGGCGATCCTCCAGAATGATTCCACCGCAGCCGTCACGTTCTCCGCCGGACGCTCCGGCGCGTACTACGTCAACCCTTACACGGGCGAAGTCCGCCAGCCCAGGTTCACGCAGATGGCGACGTTCATGCGCACGATGATCGAGTGGCACCGCTATCTCGCCTTCACCGGCGAAGTGAGCCGGCCACGGGGAAAGCTGATCACCGGCATCTGCAATATCGCCTTTTGCGTCCTCGCGATCACCGGCCTGTACCTCTGGATGCCGCGCACGTGGTCCTGGCGTGCCCTGCGGCCGACCGTGTGGTTCACCCAAAACCAGACCAGCAAAGCCCGGGATTGGAACTGGCACAACGTCATCGGCTTTTGGTCCGCGCCGATCCTCATCGTGCTCACGCTCACGGCCATGCCGATCTCGTTCCGCTGGGCCGGTTCGATGCTTTATACTCTCACCGGCACCGAGCTGCCGGCCACGGGCCCGCAGAGCAGTGGAGCGCCTGGGGCTCCCGTTGACGTGCCGGCGCCTCCGGCCGATGCCCGTCTCATTTCCCTGGATACGCTCCTCACCACGGTGCAGCAGCATCTCCCGAACTGGAAAACCATCACGCTGCGGCTACCCGCCCTGCCGACCGCGCCGAGTGCGAACGCCCCCGCGCCCCGTCTGCAACCGACCACCTTCACCGTCCGCGAAACCAACTCCTGGCCGCGCACCGCGACCACCACCGTTTCCATGGATCCGTTCACGGGCACGATTTTAAAAAGCGACGGTTATGCTGAACTCAACGCGGCACGGAAAGCGCGCGCGTGGACGCGGTTTCTCCACACCGGCGAAGCGATCGGCTGGATTGGGCAACTCTTCGCGGGGATCGCCTCGCTCGGCGGCTTGATTCTCACCTGGACCGGTCTGGCGCTCGCCTGGCGCCGCTTCTTCGGCAAGACCCCGCCGGCACGTCTGATTCCCGTTTTAGCGAGGTCGGAAACGGAGCCCTATTCCGTTCCCCGCGACGCGTGTTGATCCATTTCTCTCCGCTCTCTTTTCTCATTTTATCTCTCATGAAAACCACGTCCCGGTTCGCTCCGGCACCTGCCTCCTTCACGCTCGCACTCCTTCTCGGACTGCCTCCGGCTCTCTTTGCCCAAACAGGCACGCCGGCTAACACCGCTGCGGGGAATCCGCCACCCGTCACGCTCCCAACCTACTTGGTGGAAGCGGAAGCCGAGAACGATCACGTCGTGCAAGGCCCGTTCCTTCCCGACGTCCAAGGCGCCAAAATCAACGTGGGCAAGAAGACCACGATTCTCGATTTCGACAGCCAGCCTAGGATCAATGGCAACAACTACCGGCAGGCCCTCGCCCAAGCTCCCGGCCTCGTCCTCAGCGAGGAAACCTCCCCGCTTGTCAGCATCGGCTACCGCGGACTCGAACCGCACCGCGCCCAGTTTACGCAGGTGTTGAAGGACGGCATTCCGATCCATGCCGACCAGTTCGGGTATCCAGAAGCTTATTACACGCCGCCCCTCGACACCGTCGACCGCATCGAGTTCATCCGCGGCGGCGCCGCCTTGCTCTACGGCCCGCAACCGGGTGGCGCGCTCAACTATATAACGCATCGTCCGCGCACGGACCGGCCGTTTTCGGCTTCCACGCTGCAGACGTTTGGCAGCGAAGACTACTATTCCACCTTCAGCTATATCGACGGCACCGTGGGTCGAGTGGGCTATTATGGCTACTTCAACCATCGCGAGTCCGACGGAATCCGTTCCGCCAACAGCGACTATACGCTCGATGCGTGGCTCGGCCGGGCGGTCCTCGACTCCAACAGCTCGAGTCGCTGGATGCTCACGATGGAAACGTACGAAGAGGAACACGGTGAACCCGGTGGACTTACCTTTGCCTCCGGCCCCACTGCCGTAAACTACCAGGCGGATCGGCGGGCGCCTTCCCGTTGGTACGACCGTTTCAATCTCGACCGCAAATCGGCCTCGCTCATCTGGGAACGCGACTTCGCCCATGGCACCCTGGCGTGGCGGACCTGGGCGATCGATTATGTTCGCGCTTCCCGTCGTCAGGGTGGCGGCGGCTTCGGCACCTTGCCCACCGGAGCCGGGGCGTTGACCAATACCATCGAACGCCAGCAATTCAGCACCTACGGCACGGAAGCCCGGGGCCGCTACGATTGGGGCACAAGCCAGCAGCACATTCTCAGCGCCGGCGCTCAACTCTATCGCAGTCGGTCACCGCGCACCGACAGCCGCGGGGCCGCTCCGGATGCGACCAACGGCTCCGTCCTCACGAAGTCCCAACGCGAGATTTTCTACGCGCCCGTCTACGTCGAAAATCTCTTCCGCTTCGGCCGACTCGCCGTCACCCCTGGTTTCCGTCTGGAGAATGTCCGCCAGGAAGTCCGCGAAGTCGTCAACGTCGCCAAGACCAACGCGGGCGCCGCCCTCGGCGAACGCAAGGACTCCGATACGGTCCCGCTCCTCGGCCTGGCCGTGGCTTACGATTTACCGGCCAAGGCCCAGCTCTATGCCAACGCGTCCCAGAGCTTCCGGCCCATGATCTTTACCCAGGCGGTACCCAATGGGGCCACCACGGTCATCAACGCCGACCTTAACGAGGCCCGTGCCATCCAACTGGAAGTGGGATACCGCACGCAGCCGCTGGAGGGTCTCGTGCTCGATGCCAGCATCTTCCACCTCGAGTTCGACGACCAGATCGGCACGCTCGCCCTCCCCGGCGGACGTTCCACGGTCGCCAATGTCGGACGCGCCGTGCACCGGGGCGTGGAGGCATCCGTCCAATATAACCTGATACGCGCGTTCCAACGCTCGAGCCGGAACGCCCTCAACCTCTACGCCAACGCGCTCCTGCTCGACGCCGAATTCAAGGAAGGTGCCTTTGCCGGCCGCACGCCGCAATACGCCCCCAAGCATGTCATCCGGAGCGGGCTTGTATACAGCCGCGGTTCCGAGCTGAAACTCGGGCTCACCGGCACGCTCACCGCCAGCAGCTTTGCCGATGACACCAATAGCCTGACGCGAAGCGTACCCGCCCATGCCGTCTGGGATCTCACCGGCGAATGGCGCATTCCGGGCACGATGGTCCGACTCATCGGCGGCGTGAACAACGTCTTCGATGAGGATTACTACAGCCGCGTCCGCAACGACGGCATCGATCCCGCCCCGCGCCGGAATTACTATCTCGGCGCCGCGCTGGAGTTCTGAGTTCGAGCTCTCTGGTGGCGGATCCCTGCTCAAACGCCGGGAATCCGTCGCTCCATCATCAGCTCCCTTGAGGCGGGCGTCCGGCGCGGTGTTTTTGTCGATAGGCGTACGGGCTCTCGCCGGTTTCGCGGCGAAACGCCACGCTGAGATAACTCGCGTTATCGAACCCGGCCAGCTCCGCCACGACCTTGATCGAGACTTCACTCTCCACCAACAGCTGCTTCGCCCGCTCCATTTTCTGCTGCACGATCATCTGATGCGGCGAGTGCCCGAGTAGCGTCTTGAATTTTCGCTCCAGCAACGTGCGCGACATCGGCACCGCGCGAAGCACATCGCTCACATCAATGCCGTCGCCCGCATGCTCCCGAATGTAACGCAGGGCCACGGCCACGCGCGCATCGGAAACCGACACCATGTCCGTGGATTGTCGCTCCACCACCCGCACCGGTTCCACATAACGCGTCTGCGTGGTGAGTCGTTCACCGCGCATCATCCGCGCCAGCATCGCCGCCGCTTCGTACCCGGTCCGGCGCGCGTTCGGCTGCACGCTGGTTAGCGGCGGCGTGCAGAGTTCGCAAAGCAGATCGTCGTTATCCACGCCCAGCACGGCGACCTCCTCCGGCACGGCGCAACCGACCAACTGACACGCCTCGAGCACCTGCTGGGCGCGGCCGTCGTAACACGCAAAGACCCCCAGCGGCTTCGGCCGGCGCGCCAGCCAGTTGGCCATGGCGCGAATTTCCGCGTCGGATCCCGGGCGTCTCGCGGCGGACCGGAGCGGACTGAAAGCGTCGCACCCGTGCCCGTGCGCCGCGAGCACGCGCGCAAATTCCTCGCCGCGTTCGCCGGCCCACAAGAATTGCGGATCACCAAAATACGCGAAGCGTTTGAAGCCCTTGCCGAGAAGGTGCTCCGCCGCCAGTCGGGCCACCGCGGAGTTATCCACACTCACGCGCGGAAATTCGGACGCGAACCGCTCGGCGCTGACATCGACGACCGGCAACGCCGTGTGGCGAAGCGCCTCGGCGATCTCCGGCGAGTCCACGCGCGCGATGATGCCATTGCCCTTCCAGTCGGGCAGCCAGCCCGGGAGAGGCGCGCGCCGCGATTGTTCAGAAAACCGGATGGCCCAGCGGTCGCCCGCGCGAATCCAATCGCGCACGCCATACAACAGATCCCGCCCGTAACGGTTCGAGGTCTCGATCAAGAGCGCCACCTTGAACGCGGCGCCCGGCCGGACCAGCGCGCGTGGGGAGGATTTCGGGGAGGGTGAGCGCACGGGACGAGGCCCGCGAGCGAGCCGGCACCGGTGTTAAAAATCAAAAGAAATGTGTGAATCTTTGTTACCACATCGTTGTGTCGATCCGCTAGACTCGGCACACCCTCCCTCCTCTTCATGAAAAAATCCCGCGCCCATTTCCCCGATATTCCGACCATTGCGTACGAAGGCCCGCAGACGGGCAACGCCCTGACGTTCCGTCACTACAACCCTGATGAAATGATCGAGGGTCAATCGATGGCCGCGCATCTGCGGTTCTCGATTGCCTACTGGCACTCGTTCCGGGGGACGGGCTCGGATCCGTTTGGTCCCGGCACAATCAGCCGTCCGTGGGAAACAGGCAAGGATCCGGTCTCCGTGGCCAAGGTGCGGATGGATGCCGCGTTCGAATTCTTTCAGAAGATCCGCGCGCCGTTCTGGTGTTTCCATGACCGCGACATCGCTCCCGAAGGCGGCACCCTCGCCGAGTCGAACAAAAATCTCGATGCAATCGTGAAGCACGCTGCGGCGTTGCAGAAATCGACCGGCGTCAAGCTGCTCTGGGGCACCGCCAACCTGTTCTCGAACCCGCGTTATATGAATGGCGCGTCGACGAATCCGGACGCCCATGTGTTCGCCTACGCGGCGGCTCAGGTGAAGAAAGCCTTGGAAGCGACGCTGGAACTTGGCGGCGAAAACTACGTCTTCTGGGGCGGTCGCGAGGGCTACGAAACGCTGCTCAACACCAATTTGAAACGCGAACAGGACCACCTGGCGGCGTTCCTGCACATGGCGGTTGATTACGCGAAGTCGATCGGCTTCAAGGGCCAGTTTCTCATCGAGCCCAAACCGAAGGAGCCGACGAAGCATCAATACGACTTCGACGTGGCGAGCGGGATCGCGTTTCTCCGCACGTACGGCTTGGAGAAGCACTTCAAGTTTAACATCGAGACGAATCACGCCACGTTGGCGAGTCACAGTTTCCAGCACGAAATCGAAGTTGCCGCGTCGCAAGGCATGCTCGGGTCGATCGACGCGAATGCCGGCGATCCGCTGCTTGGCTGGGACACCGACCAGTTTAACACCGACGTGCGCGAACTCACGTTGGCGATGACTTCCATTCTCCGTGCCGGAGGCCTCGGTTCCGGTGGCTTCAATTTCGACGCCAAACTCCGTCGTCCGTCGACGGATCTTGATGACTTGTTCCACGCCCACATCGGCGGCATGGATGCGTATGCCCTCGCCTTCAAACTGGCGAAACGGATTCTGGCCGAAGGAAAATTCGAAACCTTCCTCCTAGAGCGATACGCGAGCTTCGATACGGGTTTTGGCCGCGACATTGAGGCCGGAAAGATGGACTTCCGCAAACTCGAGAAACTCGTTCTCGGAAAACTCGGCGAACCGACCCAACGTTCAGGCAAACAGGAGTATCTGGAGAACCTCCTGGCTCGTTACCTCCACGGCTGATGGGATAACCGAAACGGCCTGGGTTTCGCACTCGTAACCTGTGAATGACCCAAGTACGGACTAGGGTAATAACCTACCCGAGCTAATTTGCTTTGGGCGGCACCCCGTCCAAAGCCGTTTGTCAGTCCCATCATGCCCCATTTCGTAATACGGCAATTTCGTAGTCTAAAACTATCCTTTCTCCTCGCGACTTCCGCGGCAATCGGGAGCGCCGCGGAAGAAGGTTCGTCGACGGCGGATCGGATGCGCGAAGGTGTTTTGCGCATGACGGAGTTCTTCGACACGATGCTGCCGGGCGTGCTGGAAGAGCGAAATATCACGCTGCATTTTCGACCGAAGTTCGGCGACTTGCGGGACGAGGAATACATGCGCTTTCCGGTCGAGCTTCGGTACGGCTACACGAGTAAAATCGAGTTGCGCGCGGGGTTGGTTCCGTTCACCCCGAGCCCGTTCAATAGTGGACGCGATCACCGGTGGGGCCTGGGCGAAGCTCGTTTGGGAGCGCGTTACGACTTGGGTAGAAAACTCAAGTTCTTCGACGATACGACCGTCGGCCTCGAGACGCGTGTCCCTCTGGGCAAACCGCCGGTCGCGGTGAACGATCACTACACGCACGTGAAGCCTTTAATCCTCGGCGCACGCCAATTGCTGCGCTGGCCGTCGACGACCTTCTACGCCAACCTCGCCTACGATCGCAGCGTGAAGCTGACCAACCGCGGGGAAGCACCACCGGAGATCGTCCGCCAGCACATCTTCGAAGCCGCCCCGGGGTTACTGTTCAAGCCCTCCGAGGTGGGTTATTTTGCGGAATACCGCTTCCACCACATTGCGGAACCCAATGACCGGCGGCTCGCCCATCGGATTCAATTCGGCACGGTCTGGGACATTCCCCTCGAGCGCACCGAACGGTTCCGGCTCCCCGGAAAGTGGCAGCTCGAGCTCGCCTACCGTGTCGGCCATGAAGAGGGCCGTGGCACCGATCACGGGATTTCAACGCGAGTCAACTGGCGCACCACGCTTCGCGAGGTGCTGGACGCGACCAAGGGCAATGGTGCCAATGGGTCGAAGGGCCGGCGCTAAGCTAAGCGGCTAAGTTAGGTTCCCCGTTCAGTTCTGATGCGATACCTGGCCTTCGGTCAGCCCGAGTGCCCAGAGAATCCCGCCGGTCAGATGAGCCTGAAACTGACGCGCCACTTCGGGAGAGTTCTTCCGTCCGTCTTTGTCCGAGTAAGTGGGATCCCACACGTCTTCACGATGGCCGAGAGAGGTGTAGAAGACGCGACCGCGCCCGTGGTTCCGCGCCCAAGCGACCGGATTCGCTCCCGGTGCTTTCGTCTGCGGATGCTTGTCCAAGGTTAGCAAGTCATGCACGCGGGCGGAGTCGTAGTTCTTAAACTCATAAATCTCGTCGAACACCGTCCACCGCTTCGGCAGATTAGCACACGACGCGTGCGACGGATCCTCGTTGATGCACTCCACGGTGACCTGCGGTCCATGCGTCAGGAAAGCGCCGCCGATCATCGAAACGTAGGGACCAAATGCCTTCAGCGTATCCGTCGCGGCATGGACCCCGATGAATGCCTTGCCCGAGGCGATCCAATCAAGAAAGCCCTGGTGATCCGGCAGGGGAAAATCGTCGCCCGTCGTGCTCGCGAACAACACGGCATCGTAGTTTCTCAGATTCGCCGGACTCAGTTTTTGCAAGGCTCGCTCCACGTTCGGCATCCAAGCCGCCATCGCCGCTTTATGCGCCTTTTCCGCCTCGGCGAACGTTGCCATCGCCGCTTGATGCGCGGGCGCGTCCGGCCCCTTCGGACCAGGGCGTGGACGAGCGGGCGCTTTCGGCATGCCGTCCGGCTGACGCACAAATTCGACGGTAAACTTACCGCTTCGGGCCGCCATTTCACTCAGCACCTTTTCCGCGACCGGAATGCTCGCGTGGCGGAAGCCGGTCGTGACGGTGACAACAAGAACCTTCTTCGGACCATCGGCGGCAACGGCGGAAACCGGCGGCAGCAAAGCACACGCGAGCGCGACGAAGCGCAGAATCGGACGGAATATTTTCATAAAAAAAACAGGACACAAATCAGCCCCGTTTCATTCGCAAACGCACGAAAAAACCGAGCTAAACCCGTCGCCACTGCCCCCGAAAGCGGCGATCGACGTTATATTTTGCGGTCGCATCTTGTTCTGAGCCGCGGGACCCACTACATTCTAAAACCACTTCGCTCCCTGACTCCGGACGTAATGACTCGAATGACTCCCTCTCTGACCATCTCCTATCAAATCGATTCCTCTGATCGCCTCGTCCAGGTGAATGAAGGATGGTCGGAATTCGCCCGGGGCAACGATGGCGAGCAGGTCATGCCCGAATTGGTGTTGGGCGAACCGCTCTGGAAATTCATCTCCGACCACACCGTTAGCGACATCTATCGGAGGCTTGTGCTGATCGCCCGGCAGGGGCGCCGCTCTTCATTCCGCTATCGTTGCGACGCGCCCCGTTACAAACGGACATTTCAGATGGAAATCAGTGCGACGGAGCAGGGCCACGTGAAGTTCAGGTCGGCGCTTCTGAGCGAGGAGGAACGTGCCGCCGTTCCCCTGTTGATGCCGCGAACCCGCCCCTCGAACACTTACGTGCGGATCTGCAGCTGGTGCCATGTCGTCGCGTGGCCGGGCGAAACGTGGAAGCCGCTCGAGACGGCGACCGAACGCGTTGTGGACGTCGATGAGGCCGATCCACCGGAGCTGACTCATGGCATCTGCGAAACATGTGCCCAAAGCATGCTCGAGCTTCTAGCAAATCAGAGCTTTCCTAAAGATTGAAATCCATGCCAGCCCGTGCCGGAGCCCACAAAGCGTAATCGCCGGCTCGCTTCGATCCCGGGCCGCGTTTCAGGCTGCGACTATGCATTGGACACTTCTTCTGATCGCCGCCGGCTTGGAAATCGCATGGGCGGTCGGTCTGAAATACACGGACGGATTCACCCGCTTCTGGCCTAGCGCTGGAGTGGGCGTCGCGCTGGTGGCGAGCGTCGTCTTACTTGGTCTCGCCGCTCGCGAAATCCCCATCGGCACGGCGTACGCCGTGTGGACAGGGATCGGAGCCGCCGGCACGGCGACCCTCGGCATGGTGTTATTCGCTGAACCCGCCTCGGCCGGTCGGATCGTTTGTCTCGTCCTCATCGTTGCCGGCGTCGTCGGATTGAAGTTGTTCGCGAAATAGGCCTCGCTCTCGCCATGCCGATCCGCGCCTGGTTTCCCACTTTCATTTATAACGAGCGGTTGCAGAAGACAGGTCTGACCCGACTCAACACGGAGCTCGCAGACGAATGCCGCCGGTTGCGGGAGTTCGACGTCGCGGGCCGACGCTGGTCGGAGAAAAATTATCCCCGGTGGCTACACGAGTTATGCCTCGATGAACGAGCTTCACCGGTTCTCGAGCACGTTTGCGGATCTCGAGAAAAAACTCACCCGTCACGCACGCGCCTTCGCCCGCACGCTGGAAATGGATCTGCGGGGGCGGACGATTCGCCTGACCGATATCTGGGTAAACATCATGCCGCCCACGGCCGCGCATTCGCTTCATCTGCATCCGTTGTCGTTCATCAGCGGCACCTATTATGTCGCGACCCCTTCGGGGTGTTCGGGACTTAAATTCGAAGACCCCCGACTCGACCGCTTCATGGCCGCCCCACCGAAACTGCCCAAGGCGCGTCCCGAGCACCAGGTGCATGTCACCTACCCCGCCGAGGCGGGTAACGTCATCCTCTTCGAGAGCTGGTTGCGCCACGAAGTCGCCGCCAACCGCGTCGACGACGAGAGGGTCAGCATCAGTTTCAATTTCAACTGGTCTTGAGTGAGAGTCCGGCATTCCCTGCCGAAAAGGTGAAACAGACATTCCTGTCTGTTCCGAAAAAGTGAAAATGGCTCCAACTCCCCTCCTTCCGCATTGATCGGAATGACAGACAGGAATGTCTGTTTCACCTTTGCGGCGGACCGGGATCCGTTTGCCTTCGCCCGCGGACTGCGAGACGCTCCCTGCGTCCATGAGCACCCAACGCCTCTTCGTCGCCCTCACGCTTCCTGATGCCGTGCGCGGAGTGCTCGCGAGCACCGGCACTCCGATTCCGGGCGTCAGCTGGACCCGCCCCGAACAGCTGCATGTGACGCTTCGGTTCCTCGGGGATGTAGCCGCTGACCAGCAGAAAGCCGTGCTGTTACGACTCGCAACGGTACGGGTCGAGCCGTTCATCCTGCCCGTCGAAGGCCTCAGCGTTTTTCCGCCGCCGAACCGTCCTCCGAGCGTGCTCTGGATTGGGGTCGGTTCGGGGCACCCCCGCCTCTTCCAACTACGACAACGACTCGACGACGCCTTGATCGCCGCCGGCCTGCAATTGGATGTCCGCCTTTTTCATCCGCACGTGACGCTGGGTCGCGCCACGGAAGACGCCGCCAAATCCGTCGCCCACTGGTTGCACGTGCATCGCGAGTTCTCCGCGCCTCCATTCCGGGTGGAGAGCTTCGAGCTCTATTCGAGTGAGCTGCATCCAAGCGGGGCCTCCCACACGTTAATTCGAAGCTTCCCGCTCACTTCGAAACCATGATTGTCATCCGCCGGCTCGTCGACCGTCACCGTGCTTACACGGGAATTTTCCTGCCCGGTGAAGCGCCGAAGATATTTCCCACGAGCGATTACGAGCATGCCCGGATCACGCAGATTTACCTGCAAGACCGGGCTTACGACGGAGTGGCCAACGACTTTACGGACTTCGACCTGAGGTCCGGCGCACACGCCCTGAAACGCGGCCAATAAAAAACCGCCACGGTAGAAGCCGGGGCGGTTGTCGGGCCTCACGATTCGGCGGCTCAGCGCCGGCCCGATCCACGGTGGCGATCATCGTCCCGGCCGCGGGACCCATGACCGTGATGGGAATCGTGACCATGGCCGTAACGCGGAGCCGGAACGCAAACCGGAGCCGGAGCGTAACGTGGCACATAGCGGGGAGCCGGTGCGTAACGAGGACCGGAGTAAAATCCAAAACTGACGACCGGGGGACGCACATAAACCACGCGCGGCGGAGCCGGCACGTAGACGACCTGCGGAGCGCGCTCCACGTAGACCACCTGCGGCGAGCGCTCCATGTAAACCACCTGGGGCGGCGCATGCACGACCTGTGACGCCGAATAATCACTCAAGGTCGGTGCCATCGGAACCATTGGCGCGTGGGAAATGACCGGAGCGGTCGCAACCGGATAGCTGGGCTGGCTGTACACGGTTTGTCCATACACCGCCTGGCCATACCCGGAATTTTGGTACACCGGAGACTGGTACACCGGAGGCTGGTAAGCGACTTCCGGAGGTCGCAGGGCGGCACCAATGAGCGCACCCGCCGCGGCCCCGATCACGGCGCCTTGCGCCCAGCGATCGCCGTTATGCCCGCCAATCAGGCCGCCGGCGACAGCGCCAACGACCGCACCGCTGCCCACCGAGGGCCGGAACAATTGCTGCGCATGGGAGGCCGAGACACCCGCCAGCGCGATCGTGACTGTTACGAGGATGGTTTTCATTCCAAGGCTCAGACGCGGGTCAACCCAACGATATTCAAATAATTTCGCCCCGCGCAAGAGGACCGCATCCTTGGACTGAAGGTCATTTGACGGCACGCCGATCGATCAGCCGCTTATCGCATCCGGCCGAATAACCAAACCGCCAGCGTTCCCATGGCCGCATGCGGCAGCCACGCCGCGATCAGCGGGTCGACGATCTGCCGCGTGGCCAGCGACATCGAGAAACTCGTAAAGACGTAGTAGAGAAAAAAGAGACCGATCGACTTCGAGACACCCACGGCCGCATTCACCCGTACGCCGGTGACGGAAAACGGAATGGCGAGCGCGATCACAATGAACGGCGTAATCGTCTCCGCAACCAGGCTGTAATACCGCACCGCATACGCCGGTTCCTTCGGACTGCCCTCAAGACGCAAGTGAGCCAGAAGGTCGCGGAGTTCCCACAGTGAAAGATGCGACGGTTTACGATCGATCAGCAACATGAGTTCCGGATCCTCATCGTAGTTCGGCGCAAAGTACTCGGCGAACGGATCAGATCCGACGAGTTCGCCTGTCTCCTTGGTGAAAGTCAGCACGCGGCCTTCCTTGAACATCCACCCGCTCCGTCCCGGCACAGACCAGCCTTCCTTCGCCACGATGCGCCGCATTTCCCGGCGCTCGGGGTCCAACTCCGACACGGACAGGCCGAAACCACGGTCGAGCGCTTTGCTGTAGCGATTGAAAAACCACATGCGCCCGGCGGGCGGATTGTCGAAGGCGACACTGTAAACCGCCCCAATCTGATCCGCCGCCAAGGCGCGGACCGATTCATCGCGAAACTGCAATTCGTCGCGCATTTTCCGCGAGGCCTCGACCGACCAGGGCACGATCGTGGTGTTGAGCCACCACGCCGCGCCGCATGCGAGGACCGCCACGGCCCAGATCGGCGCGGTCAGGCGGGCGAAACCCACGCCAGCCGCGCGCATCGCGGTCAGCTCGTTCCCGCGATGCAGTTTTCCGAGCGCATACAATAACGAAACGAGCAGCGCGAGCGGCAGCACCACGGTGAGAAACTCCGGCATCTTCACCAGCAGGTAGCGCCAAAACACACTCCCGCGCGCACCGAGCTCACGCAGTTCGCGAAAGTCATCGTAGAGCACCTGAACGAGCAGCAGCCCGCACATCGCCGCCAGCACCATGCCGAGGATCTGCAACCACTCACGCAAGAGGTGCCGGTCAAAGGTGTTCATCCTGCCATCAAAGGCCCCCATCTCGCGACGGAAAGCCCAAACCCGCCAATCTCCCGGCAAATTTACGGCACGCAGCCTGCGCCAGAGTTTACTAACGGTTCACGCCTGCACAGTTTGATTGAAACCCAGCCTGCGCTCTCTTTGCCTCGCCTCGTCCCCAACCTTTTCGTCCATCATGCTGATCCATCGTCGCCACTTTTGCCTTTCGCTTCTCGCTCTTGCTGCTCTCGCGTTTCCGGGATGCACAAAGACCAGCGATACCATAAAGATCGGCGAATTTGCCTCGCTGACCGGCAAGGAAGCCGCCTTCGGCCAGTCGTCCCACAAGGGCACGCTCCTCGCCGTCGAAGAGGCCAACGCGGCGGGCGGAGTCTTGGGCAAAAAGCTTCAACTCGTCACCGAGGACAACCAGTCCAAGGCCGGCGAGTCGGCCACGATCGTTAAGAAACTCATCTCGCGTGACAAAGTCGTGGCGATCCTCGGCGAGGTCGCTTCGAGTCGCTCGATCGAGGCTGCGCCCATCGCGCAGTCAGCCAGGATTCCGCAAATTTCACCGTCGTCCACGAATCCGGCTGTCACAGAAACCGGTGACTATATTTTCCGCGTTTGCTTCATCGATCCCTTTCAAGGTGTCGTGATGGCCAAGTTCGCGAAGGACACCCTCAAGGTCCGCCGCGTCGCGGTTCTCACGTCCGTCTCCTCCGCCTACAGCGTGGGCCTTGCCCGCTACTTCAAGGAAAAGTTCACCGCCGACGGCGGCGTCGTCGCCATCGAACAGCGCTACTCGGAAGGCGACCGGGATTTCAAGGCGCAGCTGACTGCCGTGCGCGCGGCCGGCATCGAAGGCATCTTCGTTCCCGGTTACTACACCGAGGCGGCCTTGATCTGCAAACAAGCGAAGGATCTGGGGATCAACGTTC
>CAYVDZ010000040.1:0-15738 GCA_964450575.1 uncultured Opitutus sp. | reverse complement strand
TTTTTCCGCGCGGGCAAGATCGATGTGCTGGTGGGCACGCAGATGATCGGCAAAGGACTCGATTTCCCCAATGTCACCCTGGTCGGCCTGGTCGACGCGGATATCTCCATGCACATTCCCGACTTCCGCGCGAATGAACGCACCTTTCAGTTACTTGTGCAGGTGGCCGGCCGCGCCGGTCGCGGCGATCGGGCGGGGGAGGTGATCGTGCAGACGTTCACGCCACAAGCGGAGCCGATCCAGTTTTCCCGGCATGCCGATTTTGCCGGCTTCGCCGCGTCCGAACTCAAGATGCGGAAGGCCTTCAACTATCCGCCGTACCGGCATTTGATTCATCACCTTTTCCGCGGACCCAATCCGGACAAACTCAAATTCTTTGCGGAGCAATGGGCGAAACTGATCGAGCGAACGCTCGGTGACCGGGTCGAGTTGCGCGGGCCCGCCGCGTCACCGATCGAGAAAATCAAAGACCAGTACCGCTGGCAGCTCTGGTATTTCACTCACAACGTAACCAAAGTCGTGCCTGACCTGGTCCGCCTCCGCGCTGAGTTTGCCTGGCCCGATGACATCACGCAGGTGCTGGACGTGGATCCAGTGAACCTGAGTTGAGGTCGTTTGGGCATTAAGCTTCCTTCCGGACGTTCTGATCGCACAGTTCTGCATCCCCTCACGCATGAAATTCGGCATCTGCAACGAGATCTTCAAAGACTGGAAGATCGACGACGTATTCACTTATTGCGCACAGCTCGGCTATGACGCCGTGGAAATCGCGCCCTTTACCCTGGTCAAATCCGTGGCCGACCTCTCCGCCGCCGAACGCACGCGCATCCGCGAGGCGGCCCAGCGGGCCGGTATCGCGATCTCTGGTCTGCATTGGGTGCTGGTGCAGGCGGAGGGCATGTACCTCACCTCGCCGGATGAGGCTACGCGGGAGCGTACCGCGGACTATTTTTGCCAGCTGACCGATTGTTGCGCCGACTTGGGCGGCAAGGTCATTGTCGTGGGCTCGCCCAAGCAACGCAGCCTGTTGCCGGGGGTTTCGACGGAGCAGGCGTGGCCGTGGGCGTTGGAGGTCTTCCGACCGGCGGTGGCGCTCGCGGCGAGGCGTGGGGTTACGATCTGTTTCGAGCCGTTGCCCGCGGAGGACACCGACTTCATCAACACGGCGGAGGACGCGGTTCGTTTCACCCGCGAGCTTTCGTCCCCGAACTTCAAGGTCATCCTTGATGTTCGCGCGATGAGCCACGAGACGAAGCCGATTCCGCAGATCATCCGGGAGAGCCGGGGCGAGTTTGCTTACGTGCACGCGAACGATTTCAATCTCAAGGGTCCCGGTTTTGGAGACGTTGATTTTCGTCCCATCGCGGCGGTCCTCCGCGAAGTGGGTTATGACGGCATGGTGTCGGTGGAGGTCTTCAAGTTCGAGGAAGGGCCGGAAGTCATCGCGAGCAAGAGCCTCGAGTATCTTAAGCAAACGTTCGCGTAAGCCGCGGCGTGGGCCCATCCGCATTCGGTGCGGGCGGGCAAGCGCGGTCGCGGCGGCGGTCGAGCGTTTCATTACGGATATATATACAGGCTCCGCGAGGAATTGCACCGGGTTGACAGGGTGCCCGGGGGTTTTCACGATCCGCGCATGAGAAGCTACCCCTCTCGTCGCACCTTCGTGAAGACGATCGCGAGTTTACCGGTGCTCGGCGCCTTGGCATCACTCAATCTTAACCTCCGTGCCGCGGTGCGTCCGGGAACGGTCCCCGGTGACAACCCCGCGATCAATCGCGACCGCGAAGCGGCGCTGGCCTTGCTGCAACCCACACCGCAGCAACTCGAACATGGGTTGAGGCTGCATGCGGCGTCGTTGGTGTTCGAATCGTATGGCTTTGCGCCTCGCGCTGCGCTCGACGGAGCGGCGTATCAGGAGCGGGTGGACTCAGGCGCGTCTGAAAGGGAGTTGGTGGATTTGCGGGAGGAGATGTCGATGACCCGCTGGGCGACCAACGTCCGCGAGCGGGACGAGTTTTTGGGGGCGGTTCGAGCCGCGGGAGTGACCTGTATTTTTCAAAATACCGGCGAAGAAGGCAGTGATCCCTTGCGTCTGATGAAACGCCTCGCGCGGTTTACCTATGCGACCGATCTCGCGCCGGCGGTCTGTGCCAAAGCGGCGAAACCCGATGATATAGTGGCGGCTCACCGCGCGGGAAGATTTTGCCTGTATTTCACGACCAACGGAGTGCCACTCCGCCAGCTCTGGGACAATGTGCGGGACGAACTGCAGTATATTCGAATCTTTCAGGAGCTCGGGGCTCGCATGATGCACCTGACCTACAATCGCCGGAATCCGATTGGCGATGGAGTCGGGGAGCCAAACGACGGTGGCCTGAGTGATTTTGGTCACACCGTCGTCGCGGAGATGAACCGCCTCGGGGTGATGGTCGACGTGTCGCACTCGGGCTGGCGCACCAGCCTCGAAGCCGCCAAGGCCTCGAAGCGGCCCATGGTCGCGAGTCACAGCACGTGCGGCGGACTCTATAAACACTTTCGGAGCAAGCCCGATGATGTGATCCGCGCGATTTGTGATACCGGAGGCTTGATCGGCATTTGTTGTATTCCGCGTTTTCTCGGTGGAAATGGCGATTTGCGCGCCTTCCTCGATCATATTGATTATGCGGTAAAGAAGTTTGGGGCGGACCACGTGGCGATCGGGCCCGACATCAGCTATAGCTCGCGTCATGATTCCGCGGAGCGGGCAAAGGTGCGCGCACGCTCCGATGGTCGCTCGCCTCTTTCCGGGTGGGGGCCGCGTTGGGAGCATCTCTGGCCGGTGGATGATTTCCTGCCGAAGCCGCAAGCGGTTCAATCAATCGCGTGGACCAACTGGCCGTTATTCACGGTTGGGATGGTCCAGCGCGGCCACAGTGATGACACCATCCAGAAGATCCTCGGGGGAAATGCCCTGCGCGTTGCCCGCGCGAACTGGTTGGAAACGTCGGTGTGAGGCTAACGGGGATCACGCCGCGGGCCGGGTTCGCCCTGGCCGCGCGGGTGCCTCGGGCCGTCGCGGCGACGTGCCTCGCGCGATCGCTTATTCGGCCGCGGGTAAGGTCACTCTCCGGCCGTCACGCGCGGAGGTGCGAGCCGCTTCGAGAATCTCGGTTGCGATGGTGTTGTTTTCCAAGGACGACAGGTCGGGGCCCGGCGTGTGGGTGCCGCGAATGACCGCCGTGAAGTATTCGATCGAATCACGCAAGGGCGCCGGCAACTCCGCTCCGCGCTGAACCGTCGGTCGGGAGCGTCGCTCGGTTTGCAGATCGTAGACAACGGTGTCTCGCGTGCGAATCACGCCTTTGCGCCCGTAGATTTCCAGATCCTTGCGGGCAAAGGTCCAGTCCCACGACGCTTGGACAATCACCTGGGTGCCCGGATATTCCAGGATGAGCGTCGCCTGATCATCGACGCGACTGTACGTCGTCGGTTTATTCGTCTGGAACACCGCCGTCACGGCCACGGGCCGGCGATTACCCAGAAGCCAGGTCGCGAGGTTCGCACCGTAGCAGCCGAAATCCGCGGAGGCTCCGCCACCGTTGCGCTCCGGATCCGTCAGCCAGGCGAGGAACTCGGGTGGAACGTTGATCTCAGCCGGCCCAGGATGGCCGAAGTGCCCGACAATGCGCGTAATCGGACCCAGCGCTCCTTCCGTCACGGCCAGGCGATAGGCGTCATGAAAACTCGGATACCACGTCGTCTCCAGATTGGTGAGGAGGTGGATCCGGTGTTGCTGGGCGAGCCCGGCCATCCGCCTGGCATGCGCTACGCTGACCGCGAGGGGTTTTTCCACCATCACGTGAATGCCGCGCGGAGCACAGGCCTCGACGGCGGCCAAGTGGCCGAAGGTGTCGGTAAAGACCCAGGCGGCCTGCGGACGGACTGCATCGAGCATGGCTGGGAGGTCCGGAAAAAAGCGATCCGCGGGAAGCTGGAAGCGCTCCCGGTATTTGGTGGCGACGGCCCCATTCGGCTCGTAGATGCCGACGATGTCCATGGCCGTGCGGTCGCCGCGCAGCATCCCGTTCACGTGCCCGTGCGTGAGTCCAATGATAACCACTCGAAGCGGCGCTGAGCCGCTATCCGTGCTCTGGGCGGCGGCGGCTGGCGCGCCGGTCAATCCGATGCTGCCGGCGAGCAGGGCACTGGTGTTTAGGAAACTGCGGCGGGTCGGAAGGGGGGGGTGGGTGGAATCGAGGGAGAGCATGAAGACGCGAAAGGGAGCGATTCGGGTTTGAGGCTCCAACACGCTGGGGTGTTTGGTCCTGCGGTGCAAACGTGGAAGACGACCTCCGCGTCCCCCGGTCTGGGGGCCGGGGGGCCGGAGCCTGATCGCCCCGGGGGAATATCGAGCGAGCGGCCGACATGAAGATCGCGCTGTCTTTCGCTTCCGTTCTGCGCGGTTTTGGATTTATGGTCGTTCGTGTTACCCCTTCGTTCTCTATAGCCGTCTTTCATCCCAAGCTCATGTCTTCCTTACTTCGATCTTCCCTCCTGTTATTGCTTTGTTCCGCCCTGGCGAGTTCGGCACTGGCGGCCGCGGCACCCAAGCCGCTTAAGGTTCTGCTCGTCACCGGGGGCTGCTGCCACGACTACGCGAAGCAGAAGGACATCCTCAAAGCCGGCCTCGAGGCGCGCGCTAATGTGATCGTGGATCAGCTTCATACAGACGACAAATCCACGCGTCCGCCGCTGGCGTGCCTCACCGACCCTAATTATGCGAAGGGTTATGATGTGGTCATTCATGATGAATGCGCCGCCGGCATCACCGAAGTCGAAATGGTGAACAATGTGCTGAAGCCCCACCTCGAGGGCATCCCTGCGGTGCTCCTGCACTGTGCGATGCATAGCTATCGGGTCTCGCCGGAATTCCGTCGGCCGCAGGCACCGGGCTCGCCCGCAGCGCTCTGGTTTGACCTGGTTGGTCTCCAATCCAGCGGGCATGGCCCGAAGGAACCGATCGCGATCACGTTTACCCCGGGCGCGAGTCCGATTACCGTCGGCATGGAAAATTGGACCACCACCAATGATGAACTGTATAATAACGTCCAGCCGCCAGCGAACTTCCCGGGCCATCGCAGTCTGGCGACGGGTCGGCAGACGGTGAAGACCAAGCAGGGCACCATCTCCGAGGTGGAAGCGGTGGTCATCTGGACGAACGAATTCGGACCGAAGAAGACGCGGGTGTTCGCGACGACGCTCGGTCACTTCAATGAAATGGTCGAGAATCCGCGTTACCTGGATCTGCTCACGCGCGGACTGCTCTGGTCCGCGGGTAAACTCGAGGCCAACGGCAAGCCCTCGGCCGGCTACGCCGCCGTGAAACGCTAGTCAACTCGCGAGGCGTAGCGTCAGACCATTGAGGTTCAAACATCGATCAACCGCGGATAACGCGGAGTGAGCGGATAGTTGGAGGTAGCCTCGGTATTATCTGCGAGATCGGCATAATCCGAGGCAGAAATCTGAGGTTGGGAGAAACTTGACCTGGTTCACAAACCGTTTTGGGCCGCGCGAGGTACTCGTTGCGACGGCCCGGGCCTTGGTCGTCGTATCCGCTTACTCGGGACGAGGGAAACTGCGGATGGGCGAGTAGCGGGGGTAGCTTTCCCAGATCTCGCCACCGTCGATCACGCGGGAGTCGCCGGTCTCCCGCAGATAACCCTCGAGTTGAGCGGCGAGTTTCTTTCGAACCCCGGCAAAGGCGGGGTCCGCCGCCAGGTTTTTCAGACAGGCCGGATCCTTCCGAATATCGAACAGCTCTTCCGCCGGCCGTTTGGCGACGGCGTAATCGAGATAGGGTTTAATTTTCGGGTCGGTGCTGTTCTTGATCAGAAACGAAAGGGCCGGGGACCCATCGATGTCGTTGTAACCGCTGTGCATGCCCGCGGGTTTGCCGTCCTTGAGGACCACGGGATCGCCGGCGGGCCAGCGGTCGGGGCGGAAATTCCGAATGTATAAATAGTCCGGCGTCCGGAGAGCGCGCTGTGGGTAGGTCCAGTTGTTATAGCGGGAGGCCGAGTGGCGTTCGCGGGCGGCATAGGCGGCGGTCCGCGAGGCGTCCACCTGGCCCGATTTGGTGGAACGAAGCACGTTGAGAATGCTGCGTCCGGAAAGCGGATACGCGAGGCGGCTCGCATCGACACCCGCGGCTTCGAGAATAGTGGCTGAAAGGTCAACAAAGCCGATCAGGTCGTCGACCTTGCGTCCGCCCGGCGCCACGGCGCCCCAGCGGATCGCGAGCGGCATGTGGAAGCCGTATTCATAGAGATTGGACTTGGCGCGCGGGAAAGGCATGCCGTTGTCGCTGGTGACAATGACAAGGGTATTGTCGAGTTCGCCGGCGGCTTCGAGTTGCGCCAGGATGAGGCCGAGGTGCCGATCGAACCATTCGATTTCGACACAGTAATCGAGGATGTCGCTGCGGATCTCCGGCGTGTCGGGCAGGAACGCGGGGACCTCGACGTCCGCGAGTTTCTTGCCCTCCCGCAATCCGACGCCCGGATCATAGGCGCGGTGCGGTTCGCTTCCGCCGTACCAGAAGTAAAACGGCTTGTCCTTCGGACGAGCCGCGAGAAAGTCGGCGAAGTTTCCCGCGTAGTCATTTGGACTGATGAATTTGTGCGGTGGCGTAAGCTTGCGTTCCTGAAAAGCCGGGCCGGCCGGGTTGCGCGTGCGGCCACTGATTTCGAAGTTGCCCGGACCCCAGCCTTTGCCGGTGAAACCGACGAAGTACCCGGCCGCTTCGAGCAGATCGGGAAACACGACGTACTTCGAAGGGAAGCTGCTCGCATGGGTGCCCGCTTCCTCGATCTGCCAGGTGTGCCGGCCGGTCAGGAAAGCGGCCCGCGTGGGGCTGCACCCGGCCGAGGGAGCGAAGGCGTTGCGAAAGAATATCCCCTCGCGGGCAACGCGATCAAAGGCGGGGGTTTGCACCGCCTTGTAGCCGGCCGCCGAAGTATGCGCGAACGACTGGTCATCGGAAATGGCGATGAAGATATTCGGGCGCTTGGCCGTGGCCGCGTGCAGGTCGGGCAGTGCGGGGCTTAGAAGCAAAGCCGGCAGGATCGATACGAGAATAGGACGAAGGCGCATGGAACGGGATTGGATCGGGGATGGCAGAAAAGATTCGCGCGACCAGCGAAGCTGCCAGGCGCGAACGGACAAGCAGTGAACTTTGTAGGACAGCATCTCGGTTCGCGCCAATCCTTTCAGCTCAGCAGGCCCAGAAACGCCCGCTGCCGGCCAATGCTTCCCGTCGCTTGCTGGTGACGTATACTCGCATCCCTTGCTGAATAATCCTGGAAAATGCAGCTGACGGAAGATGGGGTCATCGTTGCGTCCGTTATCTTCGGTTCATTCTTCTGTGCTCACCGGTGCGGGGAACCGTGAAATCTGATCTCAGAAGTTCATTCCGGGCGGGATAGATTAGCGGAGATTAGGGGATGTCCCGGTCTTTTCCGTCACGATCCCGCACTTAAAAAACGCGACGGCTTCACTCCCAGAATCTGCGGACGAGACGGAAAGACCAAGGCAGGAGGGAACGCTAATCTTCGCTCATGAACGCTAATTTTCGAACGCTGAAATCTGATCTTCGCTGGTTTCAGTGAATAAACGCAAGGCAGGCGCACCTCGGAATGGAACAGAAGGTAACGACGAAAACGAAGGGGTGCGCCAGGAAGATGGGATCTTCGTTTCCTCCGTTAATGTTTGTTCATTCTTCTGTGCTCACCGGAATCAGCAAGGAACCGAAAGTCGGAATCCATGCGGCGATCCTCAAAAGTCTCGAAAGGGGTCGCGCGGTTCAACGGCATCCGAGGCGCCCGGACCTTTCACTGCAGGCCCTGACACAGTGCGGGAGAGTTTTCCTTGCTGCGTCACTACAGGTGTTTCGCAATGAAGGAGCCACGTGATGTGGCTGGTCGGGCGCGGAGGATAACCGTGCTGGGACGAGAAGGTGTTCGATAAGATGCGAATTCTGTCTAAGATGTCAGGTGATCCGGCGTGCAGCATTCCGGCAGTTTTGTTTCGATCTTGTCCGCCGGAGCTGCGCCGGCTGACCTAGTCTTACCCCGAGATCCCTTGATCAGGGCGATGCGTGCTCGCTATCCATTGCGAGGGCGCGGGCGCGGCCTTGGTTCGGTTACATTGAACGACCGTCACCACCATGAATACCAACAACCCCCTGATCTTTTCGCGCTGGCTGAGGCGATTTGCATCACTGGCGGCAGGCTTCATCCTGCTTACCACCTTCTCAGCCGCGCAAACGTCCGCTCCGGGTATTATCCAAGGACGCGTATATAATCCAGTTAGCCAGGAATACGTTAGAAATGCAGAAATCCGGCTTGAGGGTAATAATCAAGTCGTCTTTACCGAGAACGACGGTTCCTTCCAGATTCGAAACGTTCCTGCTGGCCAGGCGGCGATTTCGGTGACGTACAGCGGCTACAATACGGTGCGCGAGACGCTTACGGTCTCGTCCGGTGAGACTGCCACCCGGGAAATCAACTTGACGAGTACTGCGGCAGGAACTGCCGACAAGGAAGGGGTGATAAAACTTCAGGCCTTTACTGTTTCCACGGAGCGGGAAGGTAACGCCAAGGCGATCATGGACCAGCGCCGCAATATGGATATCTCGACGTCTGTCTCCTCCGACATATTCGGGGATGTGGCGGATGGCAATGTTGGCGAGTTCCTCAAGTATCTTCCCGGGGTCGATCTGGACTATGTTGAGTCTGAGGCCCGCGGGCCCCGGCTCGGTGGCATGGACGGTCAATATGTGGGAGTGTCCTTCGATGGGCAACGGACGGCGAGTGCCGATGCCAATCGCGGCGGCGGCGATGCTTCCCGCGCAACCAGCTTCGAGGGTTTCTCCATCACCGCGATCGAATCGATCGAGATCAGTCGTACAACGAGTGCGGAGTCTGATGCGGATTCGCCCGCCGGTACGATTAACATGAAGACGAAACGGGCGTTTGACCGCAAGGGACGTCGCATCGCCTTCAACGCTGCGATCAACTTCAACGCCGAGGAGTTTACGCTGAAGAAGACGGCGGGGCCGCGTGACGGCGATTCGTACAAGTGGAAGCCGAACCTTACGCTCGACTACTCTGAATCCTTCATGAATCGAAGGCTAGGGGTTCTTCTCAGTGCGAGCCGGGCCAATTCCTACACCGAGCAATATCAAGTCTCTAATGGCTATAACCGTGCCTTCACTGCGGCCGATCCCCGCCCATATGTGATCCGGCAGATCGACTTCAAGGACGGAAACAAAACCATTTTGAAGGATGCGTTTATGATGACAGCCGATTTTCGTGCAACACCGAATCTCGTGCTTTCGATGAACGCCATCTATACCTACACGGAGGGCGAGTTTTGGAATCGGAATTTTGCCTGGGTCGCGGCCAATGATAACTCCAATTTGAATAATGGACGTAGCAGGGTCGGTGGCGACGGTATCCTCACGGTCATTGGCACCCGCGCCCCTTCCGGGTCGGTCAACAACGTCTCAAGATTGAATACGGGTGGCGGTTCCTCCTCCAAGCTCACCTATACCCGCACCGTCTCGCCGAAGTTTGAGTATAAGGCCGGTTCCTGGGTTCTTGATGGAGCGCTGAATTACTCCCGCTCCGTCAACAATTACGAATCGCTCGAGCGCGGTTGGACGAACAGCGAAGGAGGCGAAGCTCGGACCAGTTGGATCGCGACCCGGCCTAACCCGGAATCGTGGGAGTGGACGATTCGCCAAACCGATGGTCCAGACTGGTTCGATCGCAGCAGTTTCGTTGACACCAATACCCGTTCAGGCGGTACCCGGGTCAATAACGATGACCGCACCTGGATCACAACGCTTCTAAGCGGTCAGCTCAACGCCAAGTGGGCGGTACCCGCAATGAAGCGTTTCCCCACCACGCTCAAATTTGGTGGCAAGATGGCCGAGGAAGACCGTGACAACAACAACATGACCAATTGGAATATTTGGTCGTACGTCGGGCCAGGCGGCAACACGACGACGGTTAATTCCGTAGGTGCGAATGTTAATAACAGCTTCGGAAACTGGGCCAATCTTGGGTTCATTTCGCCGCATCCTTTCGATATGGGTACGACGAACGGGCTGACGGTATTCAATGTTGACGGTCTGCAAGGCATGCCACCTCGGATTGATCGAGAACGCGTCGCCCAGCTTTTCCGGGCGCGTCCAGAGCAGTTTGTGCACACGGGAACTCCCGATGACTATTACACGACGCACATCGCAAATAAACGTGACTTTAAACAGACCGTTACTGCCGGTTATATTCAGGCCGATGTCCGCTTGACGCCGAAGCTGCAAGTTCGCACCGGCGTTCGCCTGGAGAACACGTTGAACGAGTTGAAGGAGTTTGATCCCCGCGTGCGGGATGACGTGGTTGCACAGGGCTTTCCTGTCAGTTCGGCCGGACGCGCCACCACGATCGAGGGCTTGCAATATCAATATCAGAGCAAGCCCCGGATCACCCGGGAGTCGGAATATCATAACTTCTTCCCTTCGATTCTTCTGAAGTACCAGATTCTGCCGAACTTCGAGTATCAGGCGGGTTTCAATCGCGCCATTTCGCGTCCGCCGATCGACATCCTGACTGGGCTCTGGGTGGTGGATGAAGTCAACGAACGGGTTAACGCGCCCAATCCCAACTTGCCTCCGGAGCACTCGAAGAACTTCCAGACTCGCCTGGCCTACTACTTCGGTGGTCGCGCCCCGGGCCAGCTCTCGTTGGCAGTTTCACAGAACACCATCAGTAACCTGCGGGAAACCTTCGACTTTTCGGCGTCTGAGTTTGGCATCACCGATGAGGAGTTCACCACCTATACGTTCCGTTCCACGCGCGTCTCGGAGACCGCTCGCCGCTTCCGTAATATGGAAGTGGCGTACAATCAGACGCTCGGCTTCCTGCCGGAGAAGTTCCGCGGCACGAGTGTAAACTTTGCCTATACCCGGACGTACGCCAGCCAACGTCGCAACAACCTGGCGCCGCATCGTTTCACCTCGCGCTTGGGATACGCCTACCGGAAGTTTAATAGCTCGTTCGGCATGGTCTACATTGATCGCTCCCCGAATGGAATCTATGGTCGCTACAAGGAGAGACTCACCCAGTTTGATCTGTCGGCAACCTGGAAACTCACCAGCCGCTACTCGATATATGTGCAGGGCCGCAATATTACCGGCAAGCCGGTCAAGTGGATGGAGTCCGGCCCCGACGTTCCCGAGGGAGTAAACCCTGCCTTGCGCGTTATGCAGGAATACGGGGCCAATTGGGTCTTCGGCGTTCGAGGCATGTTCTGATCGAACTCCGTTTCGTTGTTTTAACGACAAGCGCCGGCCACTTGGCCGGCGCTTTTTCATGGCGTAACTTGGGCTTCCACCACCGCGAAACCGGAGGCTCGCCACCCACGGTGTTGTGAGTCAATCGACGTCAGTTCCGGGAGAGAGTGGGGGTCGTTCCTGCCCTCGAACGGCCGGCTTAGATGAGCGTTTTTGTTGCTACACTTTCTCTGTCTCACCCGACTACGAGCAGCGGGCACGATTACTTCGTCGTCTCCGCGGTTGGCTCGGTCAACAGATACGTCATAAGGTCACGCTGTTGCTGCTCGCTCAGCCCTTCCCACAGTCCGGGAGGCATGAGCGAAATCGCCGACGCTTTCATCTCGCGCAGGTCCCGTTTGGCGAGCGTCCGCTGGCTGCCGCTGATCTCACCCACCACCATCGCGTCGGCCGTATCGTTGATCACAATACCACTCAAGGTCGTGCCATCCTTCAAATCGAAGGTGTAGGCGATCCGGTCGGGATTGATCGCGGCGCTTGGATCGACAATGTCCTTCAACACCGACGCATAGTCGCGATGGACGAGGTTGGAAAGGTCGGGGCCAATCACGCCACCTTCACCACGCATTTGATGACACGCGAAGCAGGCCGCCGGCCCCGCGTAAACCTGTCGTCCCCGGTGCCAGTCTCCACCGGTTATCTCCGGAATGGTGCGAGCGACGGGGGCGTTTGACCCAGCTGCGCGGGGTGTGGCCCAAGGCAGTAATGTCCGCCGCAAAGGGAGCGCCCGCGCCCGGGCGTCTTCCGCCGTATGCCACGTTGCCTCCAGTCCCGCTGCCGCGGGACCCGTCGCGAGCGTGATGCGGAACGGCAGCCAAGCCGAGCCTTCCCGCGATTCCGTCGTCAGCTGCACGGCACCGTCTCCTCTTTGGTTGATGCGGACATTCTCCGCCGTGTCTCCGAGCGTGACGCGCAGCGCGCCGGCGGCTTTCAGCGTCATCGTGACGGTTTCGCCCGGGTATTCAAAATCCAATGACGCACCGGGTTGAATCGCCGGGCGAAGCATCAGGTGAAGATCCAATTGGCCGCGGAGGTGAAGGGTTCCCGGCGTCGCCAACAGGTCGGATAAGCGGGCATGTTCTTCACTTCCGCCGGTCAGCTCCCGTGCGACGTTTAAATCGAGATGCGGTAACCAGCCGGTCCAAGCGATTTTTCCGGCCGCGTCCCGCCACTCGGTTTCGACCCCGGTGAGATCGGTCAACAGGTCGATCGCGGCATGTTGCATCAATTCCTTCCGGGCGTGGTTCCGGGCGCGCTCGGGAGCAAGTCCGTCGGGCAGGGTCACGGCATAATTAGACGCGTCGATCCGCGGCGCCGTTCGCACCACGAGTGAGCGTCGATCCGCGGCGAGGCCGGCGGACAGGACTGGAATCTCATAGCGCTGGGTTTTGCTCTGGTCCTTCACGACTTGATAGCCGGGAGTAAGCGTCTCGAAACGATCTCCGGCGGCGACGTGAATCCCTTTCGTAAGGCGGCTTTCGCGGCCGAGATGGAGCCAGCGCGCGGGTTCGATCGGTCGGTCGAAGATCACGCGGGTCTCGGTGGGGCTGGCCGCATATACGAGGATTGGTTGCGGCGCGTCGGGGTCGGTGTAGGGGATCTTGTAGAGTTTTCCCTGGCCGCGTGGTCCGGTACCCCAGTCGGGCGCGCCGCTGTGACAGGCCACGAGCAGATCACCTTGTGGCGTGGGCACGGCATCGATGGTGAGCATGGACAACGCGGCGATCAGTTCGTTTTTCGCCACGTAACCCGCTGGCGTTTTCACGAGCTTCGTCCGCCAGATTTTTCCGCGTGATACGCCGGCGACGAACACGTCGCCGCGCCACGCGGCGGGACCAAAAATGGCGGTGCCGCCGCCCACGGGTTCGTTGAAATGAACTCCGCAGGTGGATTGGTGTTGCGGGCCATAATCAAACACACTCGGTTCATCGATCACGCCCGGCAGATGCTGCGGGTGCCTGGGCGGAAATCCATAATGGCGCCCCGGCACGATGTGGAGCAACTCGTCAAAGGGGTTGCCATTCGGGAGCCAGGTCGCGCCTTCCTGGTCGCTGCAAAACAAGTCGCCGTGCGCGTTGAAGGCGAGGGACACTGGGAACCGCAATCCGGTTGAAATAATATCCCGTCGCTTCCAGTCCGGCGAAAGGCGGATGATGGTTCCGCGCTCGCTAAACTGATTATAGGCGGAGACCCCGGTCTGCTTGTTCACCCGATACGCGCCGTTCCAGGCATCGACGCCCAGTCCGAAGTAGATGTTACCCGCCGGGTCGACCGCGATTCCGATGGCGTCCAGATTCGACCCCGCCGCCGCCGTGGGCGGTAACCAACCTTCGGATACGGTCTGCAATTCGCCGGTGCCATCCCCTTTGTCCCGGAGATGCAGGATGCGTCCGCGGCTCGCGATATAAAGTCCGCCCGGGCCCCACGCCATGCCGATGCTCGGCGGGATCGCATTTTTGGTGTTGTCGAAGAACAGTGAGGCAGAGTCTTCCAAGCCATCGGCGTCGGTGTCCGCGAGTTGATAGACATTCCCATCGTAGCCGAGCGCGAAGAGTCGTCCGTCAGGCGCGTAGACCAGGTTGTTGAGATTGCGCAGTTGCACCGGAACTTCCTGCACGGTGAACCCCGGCACGAGCATTTGTACCGGAGGTGGGTTGCTCACGACGACCAGAGGTTTCTCAACCGGTAACGCGGCGGATGCGCCGACGGTTGCAACGGTGAAGAGAAGGGCCAGCGATGAGAAGCGATTCATTTTAAGATCGGGTAAGGACAGGGTAGGAAATGCGGACTAGCGACCAGCCGGTCCCATTCCGCCCCCGTAGACTTAGAAAACCCTCCGCTAAAGGGACAGGTCAATTTTGAGATTCCCGTAGACGTGCACGAGGTCTGCACCTTCAAGAAGGCGGCCGAAGCGCGGCAGATTCGCCGCCGCGCGCAGTCGAGTTTAGCGTGGTACCGGCTCTCGGATCAGGGCGGAAACTCTCTACGATCGGTCGCGGTGGCGGTGTGGCTGGGGATGGCCTGGCTCCGACCCAGGCGATAACGGGCCGACAAGCGGGCTCCAGCAGTTGGCAAGGTGGGTTGCGCTCGGTGGTCGTTCGGGGAATTCTTTGCGTTTACGCGTCCTGTTGCGTCCAGTGGGACGTTGAGGCGTATCATTATAAATCCATGCAGCCGCCCGTTCCCGCCAACCATCCCGTTCCTCCCCAGCCGGCCGTGCCGGCTGCTGTCGTCCTCGACGTGGCCGCGGTGACCAAGAACTACGGTGCGCGCCGCGTGCTCGATGCGGTCTCGTTCCGCGTGCAGGCCGGCCAGCGCGTCGCGCTCACCGGACCATCCGGCAGTGGCAAAACCACGCTGCTCAACTGCCTCGGCGGGATCGACCGGCCGGATTCCGGCAGCCTGACGCTTCGCGGACAACGCATTGATCAACTCGACAGTAACGCGCTGGCGCGCCTGCGTCGCGAACAGGTCGGGACCGTCTTTCAGTTTTTCCATCTGCTACCAACGCTTTCCGCCGCGGAGAACATCGAACTTCCCCTTCAACTCCTGGGAGTCCCGCCGGTCGAACGCCGCGAGCGAGTTCATGCGTTGCTCAAACGCGTCGGGCTCGAAGCCCGGGCCGCCGCGTTGCCGTCGCAACTTTCCGGAGGAGAGCAACAGCGCATTGCGATCGCCCGCGCCTTGATTCACCGGCCGGCGCTCATTCTCGCGGACGAACCGACGGGCAATCTGGATTCCGCCAGCGGCGAAAATATTCTTCGCCTCTTGCGCGAACTGACCGACGAAACGCACACCGCCCTTGTGCTCGTGACGCACAGTGAAGACGCCGCGGCCATCTGCCACGAACGCGTTCATCTGCGTGATGGCCGGATTGTCGCCTGATGTCGCATCGTTCCGTCAGGCCCATGCGTGTCGCGCCCCGCATCGTCGCGCTGTTGCTCTCGCGCTTTGCGCTGCGTCATGCGCGCCTCGAGCCCCGGCGAACCGCCCTGTTGTGCGGAATCCTCGCGTTGGGCGTCGCAGTTTTCGTTTCCGTCCGACTCGCCAATCGAGCCGCGGTCTCGAGCTTTAACCACTTTACGGATTCACTCACCGGCCAGAGCGATTGGATCATCCAGGCACCCGCGGGTACCTTGCCGGAGAGCGTCCTCCCGGAATTGCGCACGGCTCTCGCAGCGCATCCGGCGATCATTATTCCCGTGGTGGAAACCACGGCCGCCCGTCCCCGGCAACCGAATGAAACGGCCGCGTTCGGACGCACGACCTTCACCCTGCTCGGCGTCGATCTCATCGGGCTCGCCAATCTCGCGGGTCAGCAAGCGGCCGGGCAGAGTTTCTTT
>CAYVDZ010000039.1:14192-15797 GCA_964450575.1 uncultured Opitutus sp. | reverse complement strand
GAAATGAAGGAGAAGCTGATCGCCACGCTCGACGAGATGCAGGCAATGACCGAAGGCGCCCTTGCCTTCGCCCGCGAAGAATCCACCGCGGAGCCGACCCGCACCACGGATCTCGATGCCCTTTTGGAAAGCCTCTGCGCCGACCTCGCCGAGATGGGCTGGGATGTCACCTTCTCGAACGGCGAACGCGTCGCCTGGCGCGGCCGGCCCGATGGCCTGCGTCGCGCCCTGCGCAACGTCATTGAAAACGCCGTCCGCTACGGCAATCGCGCGCGGGTCAGTCTCGCGGTTTCACCGGACTCGCTGGAGGTTCTCGTGGCCGACGACGGTCCAGGAATTCCTCCCGACGAATTCGAGCGTGTATTCGCTCCGTTTGTACGCTTGGAAAGCTCCCGCAATCGCTCGACCGGCGGCGTGGGCCTGGGACTGGCCATCGCGCGCACCATCGTGCGCGCCCACGGCGGCGACATCACCCTCTCAAATCAAAACGGCTCCACGGCCGTCAGCGGCCTGAGGGTAACGATCCGCCTCCCCCGCGCGTGAGCACCGCCGCTGCGCAGGTGATTTCCAGCTGGGCCGGGCGCCCCGCCCCGCCATCGTCACATGTGCTCCTCGTATGTGATATCGATCGTGGCGAGGAAGGCTTTCGTTTTGGCGTCACCTTGGAAACGGATGCTGTGCGTGAGATCGTCGTAGACGTAGCCGTTTTGGGGGTCCGCGCGAACCTCCTGGCCATCGACCAGCACGCGTAGGCTCTTCTTGTAGAATGTCGCGGTGCCCCCGACTGGCTCCAGCGCGACGGCGACGGTATTGGCGATGCGGTCGCCGAGCGCGGCGAGCGGTTCCGAGAAATCACTCTCGATGTTCAGCACCGTGCCTCCGGTGAGCTCGGCCGCGCGCCGGTGCGAGATGTTGTTCGGCGAAACCACCGCGTGGATCTCGAGCTTCCCGCGTTTGTTGCCCTTGACGATGATGAAGGGGCGCAGCACCCAGTAATTGATATAGGCGTCCAGCGTCTGGCGCGCGCTGGGATTGCGTGCATTGTACTGGTCGAGCAGCTCGGGGAGTTTCCCGTTCTCGATCCAGTCGGCCTGGCGCGTGCCGTCCCTTTGTTCCTTCCACATGGCCATGCGCGTTTCCTCCTCATCCATGAAGAAGACCACAATTGTGGTGGCATCGGGCCGAAGGAACGTATGCTGCTTGTTATAGTAGCCCACGACAAAATTATATATGGACGTGAAAGCCGTCCGGTTGCTGTCGCCATTGGTACCGACCTTCACGAGCTCCTCAAAGATGCTGTCCGGTGTCCGGGGCGTGACCCACGGCTGATCCATCACGGGGAGCGTCACGAGCGTGCCGTTGCTGCCGACGCGCTTGGTGATCTGCTTCGGCCGGCCGCGGCCGTCGAGCACCGGGTTTCCCGCGGGGTCGAGTTGAAGGGAACGAACCTCTTTGAAGAAACGCTGCGCACCGGGCCGGAGACCCGGATCCGCGTTGACGAAATCGGTCGTGAGCACCGCGATGCGGTAATCCAGATCGCGCGCGTGGAAGAGCTGCCGAAAGCGACTCAGATTGGTTGCGATGCGGCTCTGGTGCGCGGCCATC
>CAYVDZ010000039.1:10416-14182 GCA_964450575.1 uncultured Opitutus sp. | reverse complement strand
ATTATTGATGACGAACACGAGGTCGACCTCACGGCTGTGCGAGCGGTCGACCACCACACGCTTAACGGTGCGAATCGGCTCGACGTTGATCACAATGACATTTTCGACGCCGAGATGCGGGTTGTTTTCGTCGATCGTGTAATACTTGAAGCGTTCCTCGCCGATGAACCCTGGATTGGGCGCATAGGTAAGCTGGCCAGTGGCGCGATCGAGCTTGGCCGTACCGTTTAGCGGTTTCGCTTTATCGTCCAGCAGGTACGAGATTTTCGGATCGGCAATGCCGAGGCGATCGGCGGGGGACAGGAAATCGTCGTGGCTCGGGACCTTGTGCGCGACCGGCGCATTCGGACGCGTCGTGAGCACGACACCGCGGACATTCATGGAGCGCAAGCGACTGGCGCCGACCTCGAAAGACTCCAGCATGACCGCCGGCGGCGGCTTCACGGAGATCACCACCGTGTTCTTGTAAACCAAGCCGGACGTCTCATTGCGCACCGTGTAGGCGAATGAGTCTTCACCCGCATAACCGTCCTCCGGACGATACGCGAAATAGCCGAGCCGCGACGTCTTGTTCCGGAAGAAATCCACCTCTTCGCCGGTCCCCGCCAGGCCCACCCGGCCATGCAGCGGCTCCGCTGAGATCGTGTAGATCAGATCGGTGCGCGTATCGGGGCTGAGAATCTCGGGAAGGACGACGAGTTGACCATGCGCCCCCGAGCCCTCGGCCTCGATTTCCATGGCGGTCGTCGAGACAATCGTGTTTTTATCGCTGGCCGTCACGCGGTTGGCGGCCGCAGACGCACGGGTGGGGGCGGGAGTATCGGCGGCAAAAGCCGGCATCATCGCCAAAATCCACCCGAAGCACAGGACGCGCGGCCAATTCCGGACGGTGAGTTCGAGAGTCATACGGGAGAAAGCTATGCGGCGCATACGCCTGTTGCGTCAAGCCAGCCACGGGTAGGTTCCGCCCAAGCCCGAAAAAGACAAGTCCCGCACGAGGGAAGCGTTCCCGGTGAATCCGGGGCTCGGTCCGCTGCAGGGTTTCTGGGCGCGACGGCAGGAATTGAGCAAGACGACGTTGGCGAAGCCCGCGTTAGCTTTCGTCCGCCGACTTCGTACAATGTCACGTAATACGTGACACTGTAGCCCGCGGCCGGCCTCTTTCGCGCCATTTCGCATCGTCCTGATCGGGAGCGCGCCCTCGCCGCTGCGGCGCACGTGGCAGGACTGATAGTCGGATCCTCATCGCGGCCGCGCGAACGGCTTAACGCGGTCGAACCGCGCTCGAATGACCGATGCCTGCCCATGGCCGGGCTGACGCCTACGGTTCTACCACGGTGGCGGGCGATCGCTGATCACGACCGCCGCCAAACGAAATGGCCGCGCCTCAAAGCTCCGCTAGTTTCACATTCCGATACTCGGCCTTCATCGCCACCTTCGGGTGGATTTGCAGCCCGATCGGCGCCGCACCCGAAAATTTTGGATCGGTGTACTCCGATGCTTTCACGCCGTTAATCCAGCAGGTGAAAGTATTGCCCTTCGCCTGGACGCGAAACGTGTTCCACTCGCCTTCGGGTTTCATGAGCTTGGCCGCCATTTTCGCCTGTCCCGCCTCTGGGTAGGCCGGTTTGCCGCCCGTGTAGAACGAGCCCGACATGTCGACCTTCAAGCTACCGGAGATGCCCAGCTGCAACTGGATTTTCGGTTTCCGCAGCTCAATGCCCGTATCCGTGTAGCCCTTCCAGCGCACATCAAACTCAAGTACGAAGTCGGTATATTCCTTGTTGGTCCAGAGATAGTGGCCCGTCTTGGCTGCGTTGTTCTCGCCCACGAGCACGCCGCTCTCGATGCGCCAGAACTCGCTGGCGCCTTCGGTCTTAAATCCGGAGAAATCCTTGCCATTGAAAAGCGGTTTGAGTTTCGGCTCGGCCGCGGAGCAGCCAACGATGGCCGCGAGAAAAAGCATCAGGCTATATAAAGAAGAACGGGGTTTCATCGGCTTAACCATGGACGTTTCCGACGCAGACGGGAAGCGCGATTATTGCAGTCAGATCGGGATTGGAACGAGCAGAGTTCGCTCCGGGGGTCCTAAACCGCACCGCGCGAAGCCAATCGGTACCGCTTCGCCCCCTGAACGTTCGTCCCGAGGCATGCCCCGCGATCCTTCGTGAATGCACCGCACCCGCCCTGGCTCAACCCACAGAATGAATCGAAGTACTTCAAACACGGCCAGCTCGCAGTCTCCTGCCTTAAATAAGTCGTCGGCGACCCCGCTCAGCCTGACAGATGAAGCATGCATAGCGGTCATCGAATCCCCCCCGGGTCGCGGACAAATCGCGCAGCTGAATCGTTTCGTGCCGCACCGCACCGCTCAGGTCACGTCCCTCCCCTCCACGACGTCCGTAATTTTCGGATACGAGTGGCCCTTGAACTCGCCTGCCCGCAGACGTCGCATGTAATCATGATAGGCCCGCATGGCCACCGAACCAAAGATCAGCATGATCGGAATGTTCGCCCACAACATGAAACCGGTCCCGAGCGTCGTGATCACGTCCAATTCGTTTTCAGTCCGCACCAGGGGCGCGGCGGAAGCCAGAATCAACAGGCAATAGATGATCCGATACAGCATCACGGCGCGCACCCCCAACAGATACACCACCCCCTGCTCTCCGTAGTAGGACCACGAGATAATGGTGGAAAAAGCGAACATCTGACCGATGCATCGGCCAAACTGATACGGTTCGCGTGAGAATATGCGACCACCTCGTCCAACTCAGTTGCCGCCGTCGCATGTTTTTGTATCAGCCCCGCATCGACAAACGCCGACACCTGCTGCCACTGGCTTTCCCGGTGCACCTCGCCGAGCACAAGGTCGGTCGTGTGGGTCTCGATCTTGAGCTGAAACCAAAGCCCCAGCAGATCTCCTTCGGCGAGATCAATTAGGATGCTGGCGTCTTTGACCGCAATTCGCATGAGACATTAACCAATCACTTGCTCCCAGTCATGCCGCACGCGGCTCACGGGCTCGTTCAGCAGCGCCGCTCCCTTGGACAGACTGATCGCCTCCTCCGCGATCGCGCGACGAACCAACTGTCGAAAACGTCCGTCCGACTCGCACCCCACATAGCGGTCATCACCCGGCTCCCCTTTGCTTCGCCATTCCCATCGATTGACGGTGATGCAAAAAGTTTTGTAAGTCGGCTCAGTGATGAGCCCGAGTGACCGGGCTCGGCGCATGATTGCCATGATCGAAGCCCCGAAAAGGGCTTTGATTTCAACCAGCTCGGCCACGGCGAACCGATGACGGTTCCTGCCAAACGCTGCGGTAAACGTCTCAGCCGGGAGCAGGAAAGCGCCGGCAAATGCACCGATCAACTTCTCCTCGGTTTTCTCGTCCACACCGTCCGCCATCGGTGCGACCACGTGCCCCAGCTCATGAACCTCCGTCATGCGCTTGCGCGGCAGGTTTTGGTTCAGATGAGCGGCAATTACGACCACCGGCCCGACCTCGGTGTCGGCGGAAAGGCCATCGAAATCCCGGTCGTCGGCGGGAAGTTCGAGCACCTTGATGCCCTTGCTCTCCATGAGTTCAAAAACGTTCGGCAACGGATCCTGCCCAAGATGCCACGCCTTGCGCAGCGCCGCCGCCGCCGCTTCCGCCTCGGCGAGGGTGGATATCTTCCGACCGGAAAGGGGCGGGGAAAACTGGCGCACATCACCGGCCAGCTCCTCCGCCTCGCGATAACGCTCCACATACTCCCCGGCC
>CAYVDZ010000039.1:0-10406 GCA_964450575.1 uncultured Opitutus sp. | reverse complement strand
CAGTTTCGCCTTCTTGCGAAAACGAACGTCATTCACCTCTACCTGAAACGGACGAAAAAAGAAATCCGCCGGCTGCGCCAGCGCCTCGGCCAGCACGATCAGCACCTCGCTGCCGGGCAGCATTTCCCCTCGCTCATACTTCGCGAGGGCGTTGTGTGACACCGACGCGCCGATCGCCGCTTCAAGCGAGCGCAGGGATAGTCCGCGCATGATGCGCGCCTGCCGCAGGCGCCGCGCGAACACGTCAGAAGGTTGGGGAGCCATGTTTACAGAAACGATACTAGACATTGATTTTGTCAACCCTTCGCCAAAATATTTACCCTCCCGCCTAGGAAGTCCGGCCCGAGTGAGACAGCTCTTACATACCTACGGACTTGCAACGGAAATTGGGGTACACGACTGTCCCGCCGATGCCTGACTCCCCGCATCCCAACCGTATCGAGTTTCGCGTCCTCCCCGCCTTGGTAGTTGCCACCGAGTTTGCGACGGGCGTGCGATTAGCCGAGCCCTTGAGGCTTGAACCCATCCTAAGCGAGAAGCCACCGGCCATCCGGATCTGCGACGAATCATTGGATATCGACGTGTTTGCAGCCACGTGCGCAGAGCTCAATGTGGAGCTGCGCAGCCAGCTCGACATGCTCTGGACCGAGTACGCTCTGGAGAACGACGATGCGTTGTCACTGCCGGCGCAGACCTTGAAACGCCGACTCCTGGCGCTGGTTAAGTCCTAGCGTATGAATAGGGACGAATCAGGCGGCGGCGCAGAGTGCATTTTCGCTGCGAACCACGACTCGGATTGGGGGGATATGGGGGGGTATAAAGTGTGGTGAAAAGATCATTGAGCATGAGGAGGGAGCGCTGCGTGGAACGTTGGTAGACGCGCTCGTGCATCGGGACTACGCCGTGACGGCGCCCGTTCAAATTCGGGTGTATGAGGATCGGCTCGTCATCTGGAATCCCGCCGTTTTTCCCGAGGGTTGGAGCCAGCAGACGCTGGTCGGGCGGCATGTCTCGCATCCCTACAATCCCGACATCGCCAACACCTTCTTTCGGGCCGGCGAGATCGAGGCCTGGGGCCGTGGCATCGAACGCATCTTCGCCGCCTGCCGAAAAGCGGGAACCCCGAAGCCCAGGCTCCGCTTCGATGCCGGCGGGATCTGGACCGAGTTTGCATTTGGTCCGGACTACCTGGAGTCTTTGAAAAACCCCGTCAGCGCGGCGGCGGAAACGCTAGGAAAGACGCCCGACCGCATCCTCGATCTCTTGAAGAACAAGCCCGACCTCACGGTGCCCGAAATGGCGGCACCGCTTGGCAAATCGGAAAGCGCGGTGAACCGCGCCCTCCAGCGATTGCAAACTCTGGGCCAACTCCGCCGGGCCGGTTCGCGCAAGAGCGGCCACTGGGAGATCAATCTATGAGCCAGCCCCCCCGCTCCGAACGCCGCACGCAGAACCGCGTCGTCGCTCTCTTCACCGACCCCTCGCGTGGCGACCACCTTGGCTATCGCTACCCCGGGGACTGGAGCAAACGGGAGAACAACCGCTGCGTCGAAACGGACCTGCTCACCACGAATCTCCAGGCGCGCGGCTACTCCGGCGCCCAGATTTCCGCCGCGTTGCGAAAACTGGAAACCGCCGCCGACACCACGGGCATCACCCTTTACCAAGCCAATCTGCGCACGTATCAGCTTCTCCGTTACGGCGTGCCGGTGCAGACCGCCGGCGATCAGCCCTTCGCGACAGTGCACCTGGTGGACTGGGACCATCCGGAACGGAATGATTTTGCGATCGCCGAGGAGGTGACCTTGCGCGGTGGTCACGAACGCCGTCCTGACGTGGTGATTTACCTCAACGGCATCGCCCAGCGCGAAGGCGGCGGCATCTGGCACACCCAGGGCAGCGGCAAAAGCATCCTCATGGTGCTCATCGCCAAGTGGCTGCTCGAACACGATCCCGAGGCCCGCATCCTGGTCATCACCGACCGCGACGAACTCGACAAACAGATCGAAGGTGTGATGCGCAATGCGGGCGTCATCGGCAGCGACGCTACTTTTGCGGCGACGGGAATCGCGCTGCATCGCTCGACGAAACCGAGCCCCTCCGCATCGCTTACTACAAAGGCACCGCCGCTCTGCTGCGCGCCTACGCCGATCTGGCGCAAAATCTCATGGAGGCGGGCTACCGGGTCGAGGAAGCAGCTGCTATTCGTGAGGAAACCGAATGGCATGCGGAGGTCCGCGCTGCCATCAAACGCCACTCGGGCGAAGAGCTGGACATCAAGCCGTACGAGGCGGAGATGCGCCACCTCATCAACACGTACATCCAGGCTGATCACGCGGTCGTCATCGGCAACCTCAACGGCCTCACGCTCACGGAGCAAATCGTCGAGACCGGCATTCACAACGCGATCGCCAAAAAGTTGAACGTAAAAGGTAAGCTTTCCCGGAACGCCATTGCCGAAGGGATCATCAACAACGTCCGCAAAACCATCATTCGCGACCGGCTCACCGCCCCCCGGTTTTATGAGCAGATGTCCAAGCTGCTCGATGATCTGATCAAGCAGAGTCGTGAGGGTGCCACCGAGTATGAAGCGTTCCTCAAGAACGCGGAGGCGATGGTGCAGCAGATGGCCAAAAAGAACACAGGCGCCCATCCCGCGTCCCTTAACAACAACGCCGAAGCCATCGTGCTCTTCAACAATCTCGCCACGATCGAGGCGACTACGTTTCAAAGTCCGGCGGACGAAAACGAGAAGGCGGTACTCGCCCTCGAGCTCGATTTCGCCATTCGTGAGCGAGCCCCGGCCGGCTGGAAAAGCGACAGCGATGGACCGCGCGGAGCCCAAGTACTCAACGCGTTGTTCCCCCTCCTTTCGAAGGATCGCGTCGCGACGAAAGCCTTGTTCGATATCATTCTAAAACAAGCCGGCTACTGATGACCGAGACAATCCGACTCGGAGACCTATCGATTCAGGTGTTCCGGAGGGACATCAAACACGTACACCTTTCCGTCCACCCGCCGCACGGGCGGGTGACGCTGGTAGCCCCCAAAGCAACCCGGCTGGAGGTCGCCCGGGCCTACGCCATTTCCAAGCTCGGCTGGATTAGAAAGCAGCAGCAAACACTGAAGGGGCAAGCGAGAGAAGCGCCCCGCCGTTTCATTGAGCGTGAGAGTCATTTTCTATGGGGACGCCGGCATCTGCTCACGGTGGTGTATCGCGACGCCAAGCCTTCCGTAGCCATCGACCACAAGCGCATCACGCTGACGGTGCGTTCCGCCAGCACCGCCCAAAAACGCGCCGAGGTAATGCATGACTGGCACAAGGACCTCCTTCACCACGTGGTGCCCGTGCTGGTCAAGAAATGAGAGCCGAAGCTGGGGGTGAACGTCTCCGGGTATTTTCTCCAGCGTATGAAAACCAAGTGGGGCAGCTGCAACCCCCGGCAGGGCCACATCCGTCTCAACACTGAACTGGTCAAAAAACCCATGGACCTCGTCGAGTACGTTGTCGTCCACGAGATGGCTCACCTGCTCGCACCCACTCACAGCGACCGTTTCGTCGCCATCCTCGACCAGCATTACCCGACCTGGCGCGAAGCTCGCGCCGAATTGAACGAACTGCCGCTCGGGGCGGAGCGGTGGCCCTGATCTTCCTGAGCGATTTGATTCACCCGCAGATTGCGCTCACCTCACTCGTGCCTCTCAGTCTCTGCGGCCCTTTCCCTCCAGCGACCTCCACCATGAAAATCCCCCACCTTGCCCTCCTCGTGATCGCCGCGGCCATGATGGCTTCCGGTTGTTCCAAATCCCACGACCACGCTTCGAACGCACACGCCGGGCACGCCCACAAGGCACCGCACGGCGGCACCCTTGTCGAATTGGGTGACCATGCCTACAACATCGAACTGGTTCGCGACCGCACCGCCGGCAAGCTCACCGCCTGGATCCTCGACGGGCATGCGGAACAGTTTATCCGCCTAAAATCACCGACACTGGAGCTCATCGCCATGCCCGGCGGAGACTTCACGCGGCTCACCTTGCAGGCGGTCGCCAATCCAGCCACCGGCGAAACCATCGGCGACACGTCTCAATTCGAAGTTCAAGCCGACTGGCTCAAAGAGGCGGGCGAGTTCGCCGGCATTTTCACCGTCGAAATCAAAGGCACGAAGTTCGACCAGGTATCCTACAGCTTGCACGAGTAACGCTCACTTGGGAAAGCGGAGCGGTTGTCGCTCCACGTTTACCGGCAACTCCGCGGCCTTGAGGTTTTCCTCGTACATCCGGGCGGGCCCTTCTGGAAAAACAAAGATGCCGGCACGTGGACGATTCCGAAAGGCGAACTCGCTCCGGGTGAAGAGCCGCTCGCGGCCGCGTTACGCGAGTTTCAGGAGGAGACGAGCCTCACGCCACCCGGGCCTTTCGTGTCGCTCGGCTTGGTGCGCCAGGCCGGCGGAAAAACCATCCATGCGTTTGCGAGTTCAGCCGATTTCGAAGCGGCGGTGATTGTGAGCAATCCGTTTCCCCTGGAGTGGCCGCCGCGTTCGGGACGCACGGTCGACTTTCCGGAGGTCGATCGCGGTGAATGGTTTCCGCTGGAAACTGCGGCCAAGAAAATGAACGCCGGGCAAGTCGATCTCCTGGCGCGACTCCAAAGGGCGATCGCGAACTTCAATTCCGAGACCCAAGTCAACAGGTTCAAATCCCGGATCGGCATCGCACCTTTCCCGTCTCAATCCTGAGGTTTCCCTCCTAATATTTTCTCCGGCTAAAAGCGACAATGGCCTTGAAATTGCCACCTTCTGTGCGACCTTCCCTCCAGTCCAGTCAGCGTTCAGATGCACGGTTCAGTCATCGTGATTTGAGTCCGACAGTGTGACAGAGAAGGTGCAGGAGTCAGAGACAGCTGCGGCAGCAGAGCAGGTAACTCGTCCGTCAGAGCACTTCAGTTTATTTCGGGGCAGCAGGACAGTGGTCCCACTGCGTGGGGGTTGCCCTTGGGCCGGAACGCCGGCGGCAGTCCCGCATAGTCGCGATCAGCTCAGCTCGGATGGGTCGATGGGGCGTTCAACCTTAAAACCAAACAGGTGTACCGATGAACTCGATGAAGCTTTCCAACCTTATCGCTCAACGGCCGGACCTGCTCCGGCAGGTGCGGCTGTCCAACTTGGCGTATGCCTACCAGACGCTACTCGACTTCGCCTCGCGCATCACTCGCGCCCGCCTACAAGGAGGCGTTCTCCTGCGGCCCGTGAATCCGGAGGAGGAGCGCTTCTGCGCCACCCTCACCGCTCTCGAAGGCAATCAGTCTGTGATCGAAGAACACTTCTCCGACGAGGACTTGATCGTTCTCGCAGATGTCCTCGGTTATGCTACGGGCCACCCCTCGCACGAACTCAACTTCGAGATCAATCAGTTGGACGAGTTCCTCGTTCCACTTCGCACCGACCTGGAACGGGCCGGCATCCAAGTCGACGCGCCCTCGTCGCCCGTGGAGCAGCCGCGGGAGTCTTCCTGAACGCGAAGCCGACGACAACGTCGCGGGTCAAGGTGGAGTGCGTGGTGCTGCCCGAGGTTCAAGATCGAACCCATCCTCGAGAATGAACTCGCGCCATCAGTCGCAGAGCGATGCCGCGCGCTTCACCTTAAATTCCCGGCAGTTCAGATTAGCCACGAATGGCACGGATACAGAGAATGGTAGATCAAGGAGCACCTGCCGGCCAATTACCTGCAAGGTGAAGGGCCCGAAATACAGAAGGCTCTGATAATCTGTGCCCATCTGTGAAATCTGTGGCTTCAACTGCATTTTAAAGGTTCACCGGGTCGATCGTGGAAAAACGGTGTGGCTTCGCTGGAGGAAACGCGCTCCGATGGCGCCCTCACCCCTATGAATCGCCGCCCCTTTCTCACCGGTTTGGCCTCCGCCACCACCATCGCACTCGCGACCCGTCCGCTCATCGCGGCCGCGCCTGCAGCCCCAAAGAGCAAGCTTGGCATCGATAACTTTGCGGTGCGCGCCATGAGCTGGAAGGCCCGCGATTTAATCACCTACGCCGCCTCCCTGCGGCTCGACACCTTGCTGATCTCGGATCTCGACGCGTTTGAAAGTCTCGACGATCCGAGCCTGCGTGAGGTGCGCCGTCAGGCCGACGCCTCTGGCATCGCTCTCTATGTTGGCAGCTGGAGTATCTGCCCCACCTCAAAGACCTTTAAGCCCAATTGGGGCACCGCCGAGGAACACCTCAAGCTGGGTATCCGCGTGGCAAGGACGCTCGGTTCGCCCGTGTTTCGCGTCGTTCTCGGCAACATGGAAGACCGAAAGACGGAGGGCGGCATGCAGGCGCGGATCGCCGACACCGTGAAGGTGCTCAAAGCCTGCCGCCGCGAGGCCATGGACGCCGGAGTCAAGATCGCGATGGAAAACCACGCCGGCGATATGCACTCGTGGGAGCTCCTCCAGCTGATTGATTCCGCGGGGCGTGACTTCGTGGGAGCCAATATCGACTCGGGAAACGCGGCGTGGACGCTCGAAGATCCAATGGACGTTCTGGAGCGACTCGGCCCGGTCACGCTTTGTTCGAGCCTGCGCGACAATATGGTGTGGGACGTTCCGGAGGGCGCGGTCGTGCAGTGGACCGCCGCGGGTGACGGCCTGATTGACTGGAAAAAATTCGCGAGTCGCTGGCGCGCACTTTGTCCGCACGTGCCGATCATGATCGAAACGATCTCCGGCGCCCAACGCACCTTCGCTTACCGGAAGCCCGAGTTCTGGCAGAACTACGACAAGCGTCCCGAAGCCCTGGCAAAATTTGAAGCGCTCGCCAAGCGCGGCAAGCCTCTGACGCCGTTCCGCGCGCCTCCCGGCGAGGAGGGGCGCAAGATTACGCAGGCATTTCAAAAAGCCGAGATCGAGAAATCGATCACCTATCTGCAGACGCAGATTGGCTTGGGTTTACGGGCTTAACGACGCGGGCATCGCGGCGGCCTGGCCGGGCGTCTGCACACAGTCGGGGATGCTCGTATCAAACATGCCTGGCGCACGCCCGATGGTACGTCGGCGGGACCATCCGATCGTCGCCCGGGTGGCCCGGGCGCCAATCACGGCCAGACTAACCAACCAGTAGAATGGATCGATGACGTAATCCCACCCATTGTGGGATTCGAGCGCACTCAAGTCGTAGGCGACCAAGGCCGCGAGAAAAAGCACCCCGATCCGGTTGCCCCCCGCCAGACTCACGAGCGCGGCGGCGGCGAGCGCCCACGGCGCGATCTGGTGGTGCCAGCCCCAGTAATAAAGATCCACGGAAGGAACCAACAGCGGGTGCAAATATAACGCCGTGCCCGCCACTGCTCCAAAGAGCCAAATGGCACGCCAATCCGCCGGCTTGAACACGGTGACCCGGCAGAGACGCAACCACAACGCCGCGCAGACCACCCCCAGCATGGGCAAACTGGGATTCGGACAGAAGCTGAACGCCCACTTCCAAAGGGGCAGCCCCGCAATCGGAATAAACAATATTAAGACCGTTGTGATTCCTAAGATCGCCTTCAGTCCGCGACTGCATTCACGGGTGCGGAATCGCATCACCAGCCACAACGTGGCCAGCCAGAGGAGCGCGGCACAAATGAAACCGTAGAAAACAGGATCGATCCGGTCACTCATTGCGCGAGGCTCTCCAACATTTCCGACGGTCGATCAAGCCAGGCGACGTTAAACTCCACGTGTTTGATGCGTTCGCGTTGCCAGGTATAGGTAAGATGGATCCGACCTTGCTGATCCTCGACCAGACAGGGATAAGAATATTCCTTAAGCACCCCCGCCTCGATCACGGCATGCGGAGTCCACGTCCGGCCTTGGTCGGAGGATAGCGCAAGGCGCAAATTTTCGCGGCCGCTCGCCGCGTCATTATAGACGAGTAAAATCCGACCGTCCCGCAGGCGCAAAGCGTCCACCGCCGCGTCCGGATTCGGCAGCCCCGAGAGGCTTGCGTCCGACCAAGTCCAGCCATTGTCGTCGGAAAACGCTGTGCGCAACCGGCGCTCCGGGCCTCCATCGCGCAGCATCATAAGCACGCGATCGTCATCCAGCGGCACCAGCGTGGGCTGGATCAATCCCGCCTGCGTCGAGACATTGCGGATCCGATATTCTTCTACACCGCCCGCGGCATCCGGCGTGAGCCAGAGCATCTGCGGATACTTCCACGCCAACTCATGATAAATGGGCAGGCCAATCCGGCCGTCGGCCGTGAAGATCGGCTTGTTGCGCACCAGCGAACTGATGTTGAGAAAAGGGTTTAGCGTCAGCCGGTGACTCTCGCCCCAAGTCCGGCCTTCGTCCCGTGACGTCTTCACGTTCAAAGCGCTGCCGGACCAGCCACCGACGGTCACACTAACATAGACCATCCAAAGCAAACCGGAGCGGTCGGGAAAGATCACCGCGTTCCCCACCTTTTTCACCGACCGACCGAGTTCGGTTTCCGCCGTCGCCCGATCGACGACGCGTTGCGGTTTGTCCCACGTGCGGGCTCCGAGCCCGAGGCGCGAAGTGAAGAGAGCGACGTCGGCGGCGCCTTCGCGCGAGCCGCCATACCAAATCGAAAGCAAATCACCGCTTGGCAACACACAGATCGTACTGCCGTGGGCGGAAGCCGTGTGGTCCGCCGGGTTGATCCAGGATTGCCGGATGATGGGCAACGAATCCGGCAACCGCTCGGAGGCCGCGGTGGCCTGCAACGCCGGAGCCATATCAGCCGGAGCCACGATGCCGCCTCGCGGCGCATTGCTGGCCGCGATTACGGCGGCCACCAGCGTAAGGGCAATCAATACGACCCGATGGAGAGACGGCAATCCGCCGGGAGACTCTGGCGGGGGTATCGCGTCGTTCCGGGAATGCTGCATTGAAGCGGAGGTTGGAGAGGGATGGCGACGGGGAACAGGGTGACAGGGACCGGACTAATTCGAGTGCTCGGCCCGCACGACCGTTGGATCCGAGGTCTTGCGATTGGTGAGCAACAAGTACCGGGCGGTCTCATAGAACGCCTGCGCGAGGGATTTATACTCCTCGCGAGCGGAGGACACTTCGGGCTCGCGGGGCGCTTGGGAAAAGTCCGCCCAGACGAAATCATCCCGTTCACCGCGGCGCTGGTGATTGCCAAAATACGAGCCTCGGATCACCCCGATGGATTGACTGTGCTGATCGACGATGAAGGCGACGTTGCTCCGGCCACCATCCCGCTGCTGCTGCCGGAGGAGGTCCCTCCCTAGCGTTGTATTGCGATACGGGATACCTACGATGCCGGCGATGGTCGGCAACACATCCACCATCGAGGACACCGAGTGGATGCGCTGCGCCTTCAGATACTTCGGGGCGTAAAAGAGCAGCGGCACATGGTAACAGGTGAGATTATTGTCGGTCCACGACGGGGGAAACATCATGCCCGCATTGCCCCCGATGCCGTGGTCGCCAATGAAGACGAAGAGCGTGTCTTCGAAATAAGGCTCCCGGCGCGCGGCCTCCATGAAGGCCTGAAACGCAAAATCAGTATAACGAAACGCGTTGAATTCCGCATTCGATTCGAAGCCGCTCCGCTTCAGCTCGTCCTCCGGTAATTCCAGGAGTTGGAAGGCGCCGAGGTCCTCCTTCGGAATGGTATAGGGGCGATGATTGTCCGCAGTTTGAATCACCGCGAAAAACGGCTTCTTCTGCTGCCGCAACCGATCATTCGCCTCGAGGAACAAATTCTTGTCGCTGATTCCCCATACATCGATGCGCGGTGAATCGTAACTGTCTTCTTCATACAGCTGCAGGCCCTTGATGTTGTTGGTGAGCAGCCCTCGGATATTGGCCCAGCTGGAACTCCCGCCGAGAAAGTAGAGTTTTTCGTGGTCCACGAAGTCGTTGATGATCGTGTGTTGATCGACCGTGGCGGGATTGCGGCTCGCCGTCTTCACGGGCTCCACATCGGGGATCCCCGTGATCGTCGCCCAGACGCCGCGCGCCGTGCCGATATGCGGCGTAAAACAGTTATCGAAGAAAACGCCTTCCCGACAAAGCCCGGCAAAAAAGGGCGTGGTGTTCAGCGGATTGCCCCACATCGAACTCTTGTAGCCGCTGAATGACTCGCACAGCACGAGCACCACGTTGCGCGGTCGGGGCGGACTTCCGGCGGCTCCCGCGGGCGGTAAGCCCGCTTCCCTGCGCTCGAAGCGAAGTCCGTCAGCGTCGCTTTCCGTCACCCCCAGATACGCACGCATTTGCGGATAATGCGCCTTCGTCCGCGCCCGATCATAACCGGACGAACGAAAACTGAGCGAGCTGACAAACGACTGGATCGGATTGAGCGCCAGGTTGGCACTGGCATCGTCGCGCAAATTAAAGGCATCGCTCCACCGCAACGGGTACTGGCCGA